>JABDBC010000031.1 GCA_013288825.1 Chlamydiota bacterium | reverse complement strand
TCTCAATCAGACGAAATTTCACAAAAACTACTAGAGTTTTGTGAAAATGATAATTTTCATTGCTGTTTTTCACAAAAAGATGCTTTTTTTGTGAAAAAAGAAATTGTTCAGTTGCTTGTTTTCACAAACGTATGCTATGTTTGTGAAAAATGGAGAAACAAAAATGCGACACAGCGTTGAAATTGCAGTAAAAAATAGAATTATCGACCATGGTCGAGGGTGGTGCTTTACCCCTATGCATTTCTCCGATCTAGGTAGCGATCCCTCTATCCGAAAAGCTCTTTCTCTGCTTCAAAAACAAAACTTTATCCGAAGGCTTGCGCAAGGCATTTACGATTACCCCATAATGCATGACCTTTTAGGCATAATTCCTCCTGATTTAAATGAAGTCGCTAAAGCTATAGCAGAAAAAAACGGGGTTCAAATTCAACCTGCTGGAGCTCATGCGGCTAATTTAGTTGGTCTATCTAACCAGGTTCCTGGGCGGATTGTATTTTTAACTGAAGGTCCATCCAGGACAGTTAAAATAGAGAATCAAAAAATTGTTTTCAAAAAGACCACAAAGAAAATTATGTCTTCGGCAGGCACTAAAGAAGGTCTTTTGATTCAAGCCATGAAAAATCTAGGAAAAGATCATATTGACCAGATAACACGTGCACGAATTGCGGAATTCCTTAAAAACTCCAATGAAAAAGAAATCAGAGACAACATGAAATTTGCTCCTGCATGGATGCGAGTCATTGTTTTTGAAATTATAGGGCTCAAACCATGAAAGAGATTCATCTTTTATCTAAAAATGAACGGGGACTTTTCTTTAAAGCTGCAAGTGATATTAAGAAAATGCCTCTCGAAATTATTGAGAAAGATTATTGGGTTGTGTGGGTCTTGGAGAGGCTTTTTTCACTTGAAAAGCTAAAGCCTTATCTCACCTTCAAAGGAGGCACATCCCTTTCAAAAATATATGGATTAATTGATCGATTTTCAGAGGATATTGACCTTTCAATTGAAAGAGATTTTTTTGGCTTTGGTGCACCCCATGACCCTGAAAATGCGCCTTCCAAAAAAAAACAAAACGCTATCATCGACAATCTTTCAAAAGCATGTTCTACTTATGTGCAAACTGAAATGTTAAAGGATAATACATGAAATTAGCAGAAAAAAAAGCAATTGTGACAGGAGCTAATCGAAGCATTGGAAGAGCAATTGCTTTATTGTTTGCTAAAGAAGGAGCCGAATTAGTCATTAGCTATCGATCTGATAAGAAGGGAGCAGAAGAAGTCGTAGATTGCATTCAAAAAGCAGGTGGAAAGGCCAAAGCATTTTACGCAGACTTTTCTACTTGTGAAGACGTAGAACAATTTTACAACGAATGCATACGTGTTTTAGGACATGTAGACATCTTGATCAACAATGCAGGAGGCTATAACACGCTAGGCTTTTTTGAATTAACACCTCATGATTTTGAACAATTGTTACAAGTCACCTTAATGACGCCATTTTTCTTGTCACAGCTTGTTGCAAAAGGCATGGTGGAAAAGCAAACCAAAGGGAATATTATTAATATCTCCTCCATTTCAGGCACTCGCCCAACGATGAATCGAATCGCCCATGCCTCTGGTAAAGCTGCATTAAATATGCTCACACAAACTATGGCCTTGGAACTAGCACAACATGGAATCAGAGTAAATGCTATTGCGCCTGGATATACTCCTTACGAAGCAAGCTCCGAATTTGATCCTGCTATTAAAGATATTCCTCTTGGACGTGCAGGACTTCCAAACGATCAGTCATCTACAGCACTTTTTCTTGCAACAGAAGAATCATCGTGGATGACAGGACAAATACTGACTGTAGATGGTGGGCATTCGATAGCTCTCTCTTTAGCAAAAGATACCTAAAAATTCATGGTTTCAATACGGGTTTCTTTAATACTAACATCATAATACCTAACTCTGTGCTAATTTTCTTATAAATTTTTTAATTATATTTTAGTTGCATTTAATTTATTAACTATTTAAAATAGTGTTTAATAATAATTTAACTACAAAAGAAACTAATAGATTAAATTAACAATAAGGAATAGACATGTCATATTACACTAATACTTCACCCATTATTCAATCTTATCCAACTTATGCATTGCCCCCAGAAGGAACAACGCGGGATAATAATTTTGATTCAGTTAAAGGTGAACCCCTTCAGAATGAAATACCTAAAATGAAGTGGCACCAAAGTGCGCATCAGAAGATTGATAATATGAAAATGCAGGTGATCGATGCTCTAGGAGTAAGTCAACTTAATAAGGCGCAGACAACTTTAGATGGTTTGGGGAATGGCGTTGAAAATAGATTTGAAAAGATGTCGGATGCAATGCAGCGCAGCGTCACAAAGCAGTACAATGAAGCCATCGAAGCAATGGAAAAAAATTTTCCAAAACTTGCTAATAGTTTGAAGAGTTGGGCAGCTAATAATTCTGTATCCTATAAAGTTGCAAGTAGTTTTGCAAAACTTGCTCAGTTTTTAATCACACTACCCTTTAAATCAGCCTGCAACATTGCCAACCTTTTATATCAAACAATAAAAGCGATCTTATATGGCTTGGTCCATCCTATTGAAGGAGCTGCTAGACTAGCAAAACTCTTAATCAACATCGCTCACGCCCTAACAAAACCTGAAACATGGATTATGATGGGGGCTGGAATGATTGGCGGCGGGCTATCTCAACTAGCTTTAGGTAATGTGCTATCTCCTATAGTGATGATCCTTGGAGCTGTCTTTATGGCCGGTGGGTTAGCTGCAGGATCATTAATGGCTGCTTTAAAATTCGAAGAATCTTCTGCGCGGAAAAAAGCAGCGCTGGACTATCTTGTTGAAAATGGCAAGAAAATCCCTGAGGCTATGATGACAGGATTTTTAATGGGTCTGATGATTGGTGGTATCCAAAAAGCGATGGAGAAGCAATCTCATTTGACAAAAAAAACTTCACCCTCAGATGAGATTGCTCAAGAAAAGGTCGCCAAAAATGACAGTAGTTTTATAAAGCAAAACCATCTATCTCAAAAATCGAAAGTTGCTGCATTGGTAATGGAAAAGAAGGTATACACTGGAATCATTTCTAGCGACGGTGCAGGAAATGTTTTTCATAAAGTTATTGTGACTGCCGATGACGGTAGTTTCCTATATTGGTATTTGGAGCAAACTTCCGGGAGTGGGTATCCATGAAGCTCCTTATCAGATCAGGGGGCTCTGCCCCCTCGCCAAAGGGTCGCAGACCCTCTGGGCTCCTCGTTAGAGGATTATTTAATATATCCAAATTTCAGAACAACCTACTAAAACAAGTGTTAATATGAAGCTGATGAGCACTGTTTTTTTTGTTTTATTTTTCTTCTTATGTACATATCCGATTAATCCTACACATGCAGGTGAATTGTCTCACCATGGGGTTAAAACTAAACTCATCGGAAACTGGGATGTTCAAGCAGAAACAATACAAAGTTGGTTTCAAGAAGGCCTCGACAAGGGCGCCACCCATATGATTATTTGCTATACTCATCTAGAGCCAGATTTCAAGCCCTCACTTTATCCAATGTATATTTGCATGAGTGAAACTCTGCAAGGAAAGCTCGAGACATTATCATCAGAAGTATATCCTCAAGAGATCTATGCTTTGGATCTTGATTTTGAAAAACAGTTTGCAGAAGCCGTCACATGGCATGTAGAATCGCCTTCAGTCTACTTTCCTGTAGAAGGCGAAGAGGGTATGATCTATGTGAAGATATATCTATCCAAATATCAAATCATAACAGTTCCGATTTCATTGGATGCAGAGATCGATTTCTTAAAATTACTGATACAAGAGCAATCGGGCATTATTTTAGGAGAAAATCATTATCTGTTTAGAGAGGTTAGTTCATCCTGCGCCATGTTCGGACTAAGAGGTGGAACGTTACGACAACATAATGTTCATCATGGCGAGTTGCTTTTTCTTAAGACCTATCGTTTTGATATTCCCCTTTAACTCCTGCACCAGGATTCTTTTAAATTCTTTCCTCGTGTCCTTGGTTGAAAATTCAGTTATCTTAAATGGTTATTCCAGTCGCTTCAAATCGTATAAAATCTCCAGCAAGTCCGAATCAGGATTAGGTCCCTTTAAAACCTGCAGAATCGCTTCCTTAACTTCCTGCTTCGATGGTTTTTTATACTGCAATACAATGCTCAACATCGGCACCGACCTGTGATCCACCGCCAACTTAAATACATCTGTATGATCCAATCCAACCTCAAAAAAATACTCCACTAAATGTCCGTACTTCCGGGAAATAGCCGCTTCAAATAGTTCCTTCAGATAGTCTTCTTGATTCGGTAAAACACTAAAATCAAGCCGATTCAGAAATATTTTTACACCCTCCGCATGATCCGATATCACTGCATACAGTAGCCTCTTAGACACATCTCCATCAGCCACATAGGACTGTATTAACTCAAAAAACAGAGGATTCCGACTTTCTAAGGCAAAATCTATCCCAGTCTTGTTCCCATATAATCCTAAGGGATCCGCACCATAATCCAGTAATAACTGAAAGGCCCTCACATCATTGGAAATAATTGCTTGGTAAAGGGAAGGATAATGATTTGAATTCCTCTCATACTTTTTGTATGTTGCGATCAACTCTTCTGGTATTTCTTCTAGGGAAATTGATTTTTTCATTTGGTAGAACAAAAGAACTCGGATGAGGTCGTCGTTTTCACCAGCAAGGTTCAATGCAGACTTTGCCCTTTCATGTGTTCCGCTCCAGCCATAACTAATCCTACTTCCGGGACCTTGACCGCGAAGCCCGCCAGGCGAAGATATATATTGAAAAAACGGGGCAACTGTCTGTGTGATATTGTCTAATGGGGCACCTTGCTCCAATAACAAGGTAACCATTTCTATATCGTGGGCTTCGATTGCTGCGCTCAAAGGGGTAATTATTTGAAGAACCATATCTTTCCGCTTATCTCCCGAAAAACTTTTTACGTCAAAATAAGCAGCGTTGATATCAGCTCCTCTCTTCAACAGTTCCGAGGCCAATTCGATGCTGCCCTTTGTGACAGCTAAAATCAGTGGTGATGGCCCTCTCCTAAGATGATTATAGCTATGTTGAACAGAGAGATGATTGAAGGCTTCTCCAAGAGATTCGCTGAAAGAGTAATCACTAGTATATTGATGATACCGAAAGTGGATATCCTTAAAAGGCGCAAAAAGATGAATATAATTCGAATCATACCTAATGATTTCCAAAGCTACTTCAATCTGATTCTCTGAAATCGCGTAATGTAAAGCAGGCCATCCAAGTGGGTTATGGGAATATTCCTCGATAAGTGTGTCGATTTCATTGATTTTGTCAGGAATGTATTTTGCAAAGGTTGGTGTGGAGCAAAGCATCAAAGCTATAATAAATGCATATAAAACCGATACAGTATTACGAAACATAATGATCTCATCATTTTAAATTTACGAATAGATTTTAAGTATATCATATTTAAAAATCAATCTCAAATACATCTCAATACAAACAAATGTATGTACTCAATTAATTTTTCACAAAAACTAGTATCTTTTTGTGAAATTAATGATTTTCCTATTGCTAATTTTCACAAAAAAACGATATTTTTTGTGAAAATTAGAGCATGATCAAAATGCTCCACAGCAATGTTGACAAACATGTTAGCAATGTACAAAATGATCATTCAGTCCAAAAGTTACTCTTTGAGGAAATATGATGAAAATCCTGAATAAAGCTCTAATGACTCTGTGTATTTTCCATTCTCTATTTTTCTTAGAGTTAGAGTCATGTACTCGCCTGTTTTGGAACGACAATGGCCAAGCTAAAATTGTCGCCCGCACGATGGATTTATTTATATCAGATGAACCTCAAATGTGGACGAACCCTCGTGGAATACACCATCAAAGCAAGGTTGATGATAATGGCTTAGAATGGACCTCTTTATATGGAAATGTCTCTATATCCGCCTTTCATATGAAAGATCTCACAACTGATGGCCTAAATGAACATGGACTCGCCGTCCATGCATTAGCCTTAGTCGCAACACAATACGAAAAACGCGATGATCGTCCTGGAATACATTATGGGGAATGGCTCCAATACCTACTCGATACATGTCAAACAGTTGAAGAAGCCCTCGATGCCCATGATAATTTTCAGATTGTACCTATTGCTGTGAATGGGTTTGTATGGCCCCTTCATTTAATGATGGAAGATGCCACGGGCGATTCCGCCATCATAGAATTTGTTGAGGGGCAAATGAATGTCTATCATGATTCCCAATATCGAGTGGGAACAAATGACCCCACATATGATAAACAGTTGAAAAATCTAGCAACCTATGAAAAATTTGGAGGAACTAAACCACTCCCAACAAAAACCGACTCTGTCAGTCGTTTTGTCCTGGCCTCAGCGTATTTAAAAGAGCTGCAAGAACCCAGCAATGTCGATGAAGCTATAACTTTGACCCAACAAACCATAGCACGCGTCTTTCAAAAAGATAATGTTTCCACAAATGCTGGGATTAGCTTTATGGGTAGCGAGCTTAGAACTTCCACACTTTGGACTATCATTTCAGATTTGACTCATCGAGCCTATTACTTTTTTCCTACAGGTCAACCTGATAGCATTCATCTCAATTTTTCTGACCTCAATTTTTCTGAAGGAGCTCAAGTAGAGGAGATAAACCTTGGCAGTTTGTCGGAATTTCCGACAAACTCGATCAGGCTCCAGCTCCCCATCATCGAAAATCGCACCGAAATGCTCAGCGATAGTTTTTAAGTTTTAGATCATTAGCAGCCTCATTCATTTGCTTCACGCCCAACTTTTTGAATAATTCAATTACAACACCCTCTGGTAAAAGCCGAATCAATTGATGATGCAGCCAGGTCATAAGCGCCGCGTACAAGCATTTCCAAGACTCATTGAGCAGCAACTAAAGGCGCCCAAAGGCTCTTTTCAATTTCTCGTCGAACAGATGAAAAGCTGACAAGCCAATTAGTACGTCATCTCATTTAAAATTACACAGTATTGACGCCATAGACTGGACAAAACTGCCATAAAACTATTTTGTTTTTCCGCTTTTCCTGCTATAGTTCCGTGACCCTTGTGACATCAGTGACTCATAGGGGATTTGTGTCACAATCTAAGCTTGTGACCTGGTAATTAAAAAGAAGAAGTAAGAGAACCTAAAATGACGAAAAGTAAAAAGATTGTTTCCAAGCGACAAAGCATTGTTTCTACAGATTATGCCAAGTTCGTGACACAACTTAAGAAAAAGATACGATCCGCTCAATTCAAAGCCGCGTTAGCAGTGAATCGAGAGCTAATTCGGCTGTACTGGGATATAGGACGAGAAATCGTTGAAAGACAGGAGAAGGATGGTTGGGGTTCTGGCGTCATAGATAGGATTGCAAGGGATATTCAGAATGAATTTCCAGGGATCGAAGGGTTTTCCAAGACAAACATGGGCAGAATGAGGGCATTTTATCTGGCGTATTCAATTTCCCCACAAGCTGTGGGTAAATTAGAAGAACTGCCCATTTTCAATATCCCATGGGGGCATAATATAGCCATTTTTGAGAGAGTCAAGACTTTGGATGAGCGCCTTTGGTATGTTAATATAGTTATTCAGGAGGGATGGTCTCGCAATGCTCTAGTGGATTCTATTAAAATAAAAACTTATAAGAGGCATGGCAAAGCCATTACCAATTTCCAGGATAGACTGCCCGATCCACATTCACAATTAGCCCATGACACCTTGAAAGATCCCTATAATTTTGATTTTCTTGAGCTAACTAGAGAGCACATCGAAAAAGATCTAGAAAATGGATTGCTCAAGCACGTTGAGAAATTTCTATCTGAATTAGGTCAGGGCTTTTCATTTGTTGGGAGGCAAGTCAATTTGGTAGTAGGCAACAAAGACTTCTATATCGATCTATTATTTTACCATTTGAAGCTCAGATGTTTTGTTGTGATTGAACTCAAGGCTGTTGATTTTAAGCCTGAGTTTGCGGGTAAGATGAATTTTTATTTATCTGCTGTTGATGATCTCATGAAGCATCCTACAGATCATCCCACCATTGGTATTTTGATTTGTAAGAGCAAAGACAATTTCATTGCAGAATATGCGCTGCGAGATATTCACAAGCCTATGGGAGTAGCTGAATATGAAACAAAAATTGTTTCAACCCTTCCTAAAAAGCTAGAAGGGCAACTGCCAACAATTGATGAGATCGAAGCTGAGCTAAGTGCAATCCCCAGCCCACAGGTAAAAAGAGTCAAAAAGAAGACATAATTATAGACAACAGCTTGAAAACATAATGAGAAATGGCAAAAGCCTTTGCCGAAAGTGACTTTATAGATACGTCATTATTACCTGAATTGGCACGAGGTCATCATGAAAATATTTTATCTTGTTTCCTTATTTCTCATATTAACAGGATGCGCTTCTGACACAGATAAGAGTTTAAATAATCTCACAGACATCAAGAAAGATTTCATCAATTCGATATTTGAAAGTTGTATAGATGAGGGACCATTTCATATGGACTATCATCTAAGAACTATCATCTTTTCAGATAATGTGGTTAGTCTTCTTGGAGAAGTTATTGTTTACGCCCATCTCCCTCATGGTTGGTCAAAATTTGAAAGTAAAACGTACGTCAAAGTTGATGGTTCCTTCAAAGAAATTACATTAAATGATATCTTTCAATCTCCAGATCAAAGAGGATTTCTAAGGAGCTACTGCGAAGACTTTCTCAAGCACAAATGCTGCAGTTACTTGAATGACAAGGACCCACTCCACGATCACCTTGATCCTGACTACATAAATTTATTTGTCGTCGATCATGAATCGTTAATGATTATTTTTCAGCCCTACACGGTAGGTGGTCTCTTTGATGAACCTTTTATGGTCAAAATTCCATTTACTGAGCTAACCGGAAAGTGGCAAGTAGGCAACCCGCTTGAAAAACATCTTCCTATCACTAAAAACTTTATTGCTTCTTGGGATAAAGAAAACTGGATCAGCGATGTCCAAGAAGATCATTCAATCGCAAAATGAGCATTGCTAACCTTTTTTTATAGACTTGATAAATTGGATAATCCAATTGCAACTTTCACAAAAAAATGATATTTTTGCAAATTGTAGACCTTCTAAAGAGCGAAAGTATGGAAAAAGGGATGAAAAAAGATATTAGGTGGGAGCAGCGATTTCAAAATTTTGAACGTGCATTTATTTTTTTGAGTAAAAGCTGCAAGCTTGAGGTTTACGATGAACTTCAAAGCGCTGGCTTAGTTCAGTCATTCGAATTTACATTTGAATTGGCATGGAAGACGTTAAAAGATTATCTTCAAAATCAAGGTTTAGAAGTCCAATTTCCACGAGAGGTCATTAAGCAAGCTTTCGCAGCTAAACTAATAGAGAATGGAACACTGTGGATTGAAATGTTGGATAAAAGGAATGAGTTAACACATACCTATAACCATGAACAGGCTAAAAGAGCCGTTCAGACAATCCGCAACCACTACTTTCCACCGATTGAACAAGTTTATCACGTGATGAAAAAGCTATGTTCGGCTTAACGAATATCGACCTTCAGTTCATTGTGGATGTCATTAAGAGCTATCCTCAAATTGATGAAGCTATTATCTTCGGATCTCGGGCATTGAATACACATAAAAAAGGATCGGATATAGACATCGCCTTAAAAGGAAGGAAAATTGGATCGACAGCCTCCACCATATCCGGAATCTTAAATGAAGAATCCCATCTACCCTACTTCTGCGATGTATTAGATTACGATCTCATCGACAATGAAGACCTCAGAAATCATATCGATCGGGTAGGGCAGCAAATTTACAAAAAAACAGTATGACTTTAAGCGTGGATTCGTCACTTTAAAGCTTCTTCTCCCAGACAACCCCTTCTTATGAAGACTTGGTCAACAAAACACCCCCCTCTTTTGTAGACTTGATCTCCAAAACACCCCCCTTCTTTTGTAGACTTAATTTATAGATCTAAGTTAAATTGATGATTTACAGGGAGGGTTTATGAGACGTGACCGTACCTCATTCTTAGTTCACTGGCTGAATTCTAGCGCACGAAAACCATTAATTATTCGGGGAGCTCGTCAAGTCGGAAAAACCTGGCTTATTCGAGATCTTGCTAATTCACAGGAGCGGCAACTTATCGAGCTTAACTTTGAGAAACGACCTGACTTTGAATCCCTCTTCTCATCAAATGACCCCAAAGAGATCATCAATAATATTGTGGCCTTGAGGAGAAGCAAAATCGAGCCATCAAAATCAATTCTATTTCTAGACGAGATTCAAGCAGCTCCCCACCTATTAGAAAAACTGCGTTGGTTTGCCGAAGACATGCCAGAACTTCCTGTGATTGCTGCAGGCTCTCTGTTAGACTTCACGCTAGCCAAATATGAATTCAGTATGCCCGTTGGTAGAATAGGTTATCTATACTTAGAGCCTCTATCCTTCGAGGAGTTTTTGGATGCAGATGGACAACATGAGCTTAGAGTTTATCTGGAAAACTACGATTGGAGCCTTAATATTCCAGCAGCCATCCATTCTCAGCTAATGAAGACAATCAAAGAATACCTAATAGTAGGTGGAATGCCCGCGGCCATTTCAAGCTGGGCGACTGAAAAAGCTCCGGAGGCTGTTAACCAGATTCACTTCGATCTGCTTGCAACCTATCGCGACGACTTTGCCAAATATAGTGGACGCCTTACAATTGACCGCCTCGAAGATGTGATGAATTCAGTTCCTCGCCAACTTGGGAAGAAGTTTGTCTACAAGGATGCCAATTCCGAAGTGAGCACAGCTCCACTAAAACAGGCTCTTGACTTGCTTTCTAAGGCCAGAGTATGTCATCGAGTTGTGGCCACCTCAGCCAATGGATTACCTCTCGGTGCGGAAGCCGACGAACGGTTTTTTAAAGCGATCATGCTAGATTGTGGACTTTGTGGCGCATCGCTGGGACTTTCATTACATCACTTAAGATCGATATCTGAAATCTCGATGATCAATAGTGGGGGTATGGCTGAGCAACTAGTGGGTCAACTACTGCGCACGTTGACTCCAGCATACATTCCACCCTCCCTCTATTACTGGCAGCGAGGAAAAAAAGGTGCTGAAGCTGAAATCGATTACATCATTCAATACGAAAACCAGATAATCCCCATTGAAGTAAAAGCAGGTACAACTGGAACGCTCAAGTCGCTCCATCAATTTGTAAAAGAGAAAAAGAAAACAACTGCTGTAAGGATTAATTCAGACATCCCTAGCCTAGGCCCTATACATGTGCAAGACGCTCTCGGATCTTCCATTGATTACAACCTGTTATCGCTCCCATTCTATCTTTTAGGGCAACTTCACCGGCTAATAAAAAGCTCTGAGAAATAAGAGAATGTTGACAACTGGGTCATCAATGTAAAAAATGATCATCCTATTCAACACAACCGTGCGCCAATAACGCACGGTTTAGACCTTAACCATGCATTGACAACGCACGGTTATACGGGTATAATGAAATATAAAGACAAGAAGAAGGGGAAAATGGAACGAGAAGTACTCAAACAAGTTCTAGCTGATCAGCAGGAATACAAATCTCCCAAGAATTTTTTTAGTCGCACCCTAACCGAAACTATAATGGGTTTTGTAGATGATCCAAATATCATGATCATCAGTGGAATCAGAAGATCTGGCAAGTCAACAATTCAACGTCTTTTGCAGCTGGAGCTGACGAAATCAGATTATTATTTAAATTTCGACGATGAACGATTAATTCGCTTCCAAGTTGAAGACTTTCAAATGTTGCTGGAAGTCCTAATAGAACTGTTCGGTGAGCAGTCCACATTTTACTTTGACGAAATTCAAAATATCGAAGGATGGGAACGTTTTATACGACGACTCTATGAACAGGGAAAAAAGATCTACATTACCGGATCTAATGCGAAACTCTTGAGCAAAGAATTGGGTACTCATTTAACGGGTAGATACATTCAGTTCGAAGTATTCCCTCTTTCTTTTCAGGAAATAGTCCGTCACAAGTATCCTGAAGCGCTTTCTAAAAAAGCCCTGTCGACGAATGATATGGGCATGATACAGCATCATTTTTCAAACTATTTAAAAAACGGTGGGATTCCAGATTATGTAAAGTTTGAAAAACCTGAATATTTGAGAGATCTATTTGAAGGTATACTCTATCGGGATATCATTGCTCGCTACAAAATCAATGATGAAAAACCTTTGCGAGAAGTGGTCTATTATTTTGCGAGCAATATTGGAAAAGAGTTTAGTTATACAAAACTCGGTAAAATCGTAGGCCTTAGCAGTCCTCATACGGTTGTGAACTATTGCAACTACTTAGAACAATGCTATCTTTGCTTCTTTGTAAGTCGCTATAGCCACTCCCTACAAAAGCAAATTCAATACAATAAAAAATGCTACATGATCGATTCTGCCCTTATTCACACAATAGGATTTCGTGTAAGTGAAGATAGAGGACGCCTGTTAGAGAATATTGTATTTCTTCATCTAAGAATGCAGAGGAAAGAAATCTATTTTCACAAAGACAAAAAAGAATGTGATTTCATCATCAGAGAAAGCAATCAGATCATTCAAGCCATCCAAGTTACGACAACCCTGTCTGATGAAGAAGTGAAAGATCGAGAAATCAATGGTCTTATCGAAGCAATGAGTCTTTATAACCTACGGGAAGGATTAATCCTCACGGAAAATGAACAAGACACCATAGAAGTGAGTGGATTTCTAATTACAATTATTCCCATTTGGAAATGGCTGCTATCCCTCCAGATGAATTGAGGTCTATTTGAACGCATCTCCCTTATTTTTACCATTGATTGCAGATGATGAGGATAAAAGTTCTCCATTGAAAAATCGGATCCGAAAAAATTACCGTCATTTGAGAAAATGGGCCAATCGAACAAAAACAAATTGCTTTCGGATCTATGACAGGGACATCAAGGAATATCCGCTGGCAATCGATTTTTATGATGAACGTTTTTGTGTCCACTATTTTACCAGTACTCGCGATAGCGATGCGCCTCGCCAAGATCTCTACGAGGAGGCGATGGGCGCCATCGATTCGCTCTTTCATCCATCGCTCGAATCGATCTACTGGCGGACAAGAGTGAAGAGGGAAATGACAGAGCAATACGAAAAAACAGGCGAGAAGAAACAGTTTTTTTCCGTTTTTGAGTATGGACTACAATTCCGAGTCAATTTGACCGATTATCTCGACACAGGGCTCTTTCTCGACCATCGAGAAACGCGTCGCTTGGTGGCTTCAATGGCTGCTGGAAAGCGATTGCTGAACCTTTTCGCCTATACCTGTTCATTCAGCGTCCATGCCGCAGCTGCTGGAGCTCTTTTCACCAAAAGCGTGGATCTCTCGAACACATATACAGAGTGGGGCAGGGAGAACTTTCTGTTGAATTCGCTTCCTCTAACAAATAACCTCATTGTCCGAGAAGATTGCCTAAAATTTCTCGAAAAGGAACGGGATATCTATGACGTAATTGTGATCGATCCTCCGACAATTTCCCGTTCCAAGAAAATGGATCAAATGTTTGATATTCAAAAAGATTATCCCTTTTTAATTTCTAAGGCATTGGCACTTTTATCCAAAGATGGGACTCTTATTTTTAGCACTAATTCTCGCGATTTTGATTTTGACGAAAGCCTATTTGATGGATGCACTATCTTCGACATCTCTAAAAAAACGATCCCCATCGATTTCCACAATCAAAAAATCCACCGCTGCTGGAAGATTTCTTTGACCCAGCAAAAGAGCTAAATCATAGACATTGATGGACATGGGCCACAATGGACGGTACGTACAGTCCATTACGGTCCATTACCGTCCACTCAGTCCATGTCCATTTTTTTTGTTTATGATTTGGCACATATTAAACTGGGTTATTGGTTTAACTTCCTCCAAAAGGTAGCTTAGCTTTAATGACTTAAATTGAACCTTGGTCCTCAATTGAATCAATCCTCTTCAAAAGCAATTCAAGATCTGGAATTAATTTTGGAACCTCATGCTTAAGGGCTTGCCAGACGATGTCGTAGTCTATGTCAAAATAGGCGTGTATTAGGCGATTCCGCATGCCTGTAATGGCTCGCCACTGGATCGTAGGGTGTTTCTCCTGAAAAGATTTCGAAACATGAGAAGCCGCTTCGCCAAAAATCTCCAAAGCTCGTACAACTGCAAAACAAAGCATTTTGTCGTTTTCAAGATCAACACGCTTTTTATTATTCACAAATTCGAGGCAAAGATAAGCTGCCTCAAGCATATGTTTAAGACGGACAGAATCGTTCTTTGCCATATAAATGATAAGCCTCAGAGATGACATCATTTCTAAAATAGGGACTTAAATCCTTAGGGGTACGAAGATCCACAGTCCGACCAATGATTGTTGCTAATTCGTATTCCAATTCAGAAACTCCAATCAGTCCAGGAATATATTTAGAATCAAACTCAACCAAAATATCTACATCGCTCTTTTTACGAAAACGATTAGTCAACACTGATCCAAATAGAGCCAATTTCCGAATATGGTTTTTCATACAAAACATCCGAATTCTTTCAAGAGGAATATCTATTTGTAGCTTCGTCATGTCATGGTTCTTCATAAGCAAAATTCTATCGGTTATGATAATTTTACTAAAGGGAAAAGGTTGTGTATCTATTGTAGCGTAATCCATCGAATGTCCTGCAAGTGCAAATTTAGGAGGGGCTTCCTTTAAAATAGCTTGGATCATTTTTTCTGGTGTATTTTGTGAAGAAGAAATAATCTGAATGGAAGCAATATCACTCAAATGACGACTTTGATGCTGCCAAACACGTTTATCCGATAAAAGACCTGATAGGAGTACGAGATGTGTTTTCTTTTTTTCACTCATAAAGCTCATTTCTCACCTAAATTTAAATGCCTTTTAAATGAATTGATCATTTTGAGCTACTCAAAAGTTCGCCCCCAACCTCTATTTTTGTTCTTGCGTTTTTTCTAAAAAGCGATTACAATCAAGTTTTTCACAAACAAAAAAATGAAAGGAACGCCATTTAGTTATTCTTTTTAACTCTATGTCGTTTTACACAATTAGATGGTCTTGAATGATGAAATATCCCTCACAACTGGTGGAGGGCTAACATCTATTGTTGACTATCGCTACAACTTTTTCGAGGTTTCGATATTATGACGCAAAATATAGCCCCAGAATTTAGCAAACTTAGGTCGTTCTTTTGGCCAGTGTATGCTTATGAGCTCAAAAAGCTCCTACCCATGTTATTGATGTTCTTCTTCATTAACTTTAATTACACAATTCTACGCGACACCAAAGACACCCTTGTTGTAACATCCTCTGGTCCTGAAGTCATATTGTTCTTAAAAACGTATGGCGTTGCACCTTGCGCTGTTCTATTCCTGCTGCTTTATGCAAAACTGAGCAATATACTTTCGAGAGAAAATCTCTTCTACTCAGCTATTGTACCCTTTCTTGCCTTCTTTGCACTATTCGTTTATGTCCTATATCCAAATCGGGATGTTTTGCATCCAAATGAGTCTGCAGACTACCTACAATCGATCCTTCCTTTGGGGCTGCATGGCTTAGTGGCCTGCTATCGCAATTGGACTTATTCCATCTTCTATATTTTCGCTGAACTTTGGGGAAGTGCTGTTCTGTCGCTAATGTTCTGGGGCTTTGCCAATGAAATCACTCGAGTTACCGAATCAAAGCGTTTTTATACTCTTTTCGGCATCGGAGCCAACATTGCAATGCTATTCTCTGGACCAGCGATTGTTTATGTGTCCGACATCCGCAAACACTTACCTCCCGATGCTGATGCGTGGCAGATGTCTCTGAATTACCTCATGACAATGGTTGTCATTGCTGGAGCTGCAGTCATCGCCATATATTGGTGGATGAATCGTTATGTTCTGACTGATACGCGATTCTATGAACCAGCAGAGAAAAAAGGTAAGACTGCCAAACCCAAAATGGGCATTATGGAAAGCTTTGCCTATCTTGCAAAGTCAAAATATATCCTTTGCATCGCGGTTTTGGTCATCGCATATGGGATCTCGATCAACCTAGTCGAAGTTACTTGGAAAGGGCAATTACGCTTACAGTACCCACATCCAAATGACTACAGTACGTTTATGGGTAAATTCTCAACCCTTACTGGTGCTGCGACCATCATCATGATGTTCATTGGGGGATATATTATCCGTAAAAAAGGATGGGGATTCGCTGCTATGATTACCCCAACTGTACTGTTAATTACCGGCGGACTTTTCTTCGGATTCGTCATCTTCCGCGACAATCTTGCTGGCTACATTTCTATGTTAGGCACAACACCATTAATGCTTGCAGTAATCTTTGGCATGATGCAAAACGTCATGAGTAAATCAACAAAGTACTCTCTGTTTGACCCAACCAAAGAAATGTCCTACATCCCACTTGACCAAGAGTCAAAAGTTAAAGGGAAGGCTGCAATTGACGTCGTAGGAGCACGCCTTGGAAAATCTGGCGGTGCGTTTGTTCAACAAACTCTTGTGATCATGCTTGGCACAGTTGCTGCAATTACACCGTATATCGCTGCTGTGATGCTTGTCATTATCGTAGGCTGGGTAATTGCTGTGAGGTCATTGAGTAAGCAGTTCAATGCTCTTACAGAAGTCAAGACAGAATCAAAAGATAAGGCTGCTGTTACAGCAACCGCTTAATTCCTCATAAGACCAATAGGACGAGGGACATAAAGGACGTAAGGCATTGCTGCCCTGTCCCTTATGTCCTTTACGTCCTTTGTCCTTTAGTCCGGTCCCATTGTCAAATGCTTATCTGACTAGCAACTTGAGTTATTATGTGGAATTATCGTTCACTATCTCGAATAGATCTTCGCGCCATTCCAATCATCTTAATTTTAATGCTGATCAGTCTCCTGGTCATTTCTTCGCATTCCCTTCAAAATGTTGCCGATTCTCTTGATGAATCATTCCTAACACCTCTTGTAAAGGTGCAAATCAGATGGTTCTTAATAGGGTGGGGAGTATTTTTTTTGTGTGCTGGATTTGACTACAATAAATTGCGCGAATGGACTTGGATTCTCTATGTGCTTATGATTGCTTCACTCGTAGGCCTTTACTTTACTGACTCGATTCAAAGGGTCAATCGTTGGTATCGCATCCCATTTATTAATACAAGTTTGCAGCCCTCAGAAGCCGCCAAACTCGTTGTTGTCATTGCGCTTAGCTGGTTTTTGGAAAGGCGAAAGTTGAGAATGTATGATTGGAATACAGTACTTTCTGCTGCTGTAATCGTGGGAATCCCTTTTATACTTATTTTAAAACAGCCTGACTTGGGGACTGCATTGGTGCTATTTCCCATTTCTTTGGTCATGTTCTATTTTGGCAATTTACATCCACTTGTCGTAAAGGGGATGATTTGTCTTGCTGCATGTGCTGTACTCATTATTACCTTAATATTTCTTGGAATCATCCCTCACGAACAGCTGAGGCCCTATGCCACACAATTTATCAAGAGTTATCAATTCGACCGATTAGATCCCAATACACATCATCAGAAAGCTGCAATCATGGCGATTTCTTTGGGAGGCATCACAGGAACCGGCTGGAGAAAAAGTGAGTTTACTGGCGGCGGATGGCTTCCTACGCCTTATACAGACTCTGTTTTTCCAGCTTTTGGAGAAGAGTTTGGATTTTTGGGACTTATTTTTCTTTTATCCCTATTCTATGCATTGCTATACTTTAGTTTTCAAGTGACCGCAGTTGCGAAAGACCACTTTGGAAGACTTCTTTCAGCAGGAATCACCATCTACCTTACAATGCATATCGTTGTGAATATTGGGATGATGAGCGGTTTATTTCCAATTACAGGGGTGCCATTAGTTTTGGTTTCTTATGGAGGAACTTCTATTCTTGCGACAATGGCAGCTCTAGGCCTATTACAAAGTGTATACAGCAGACGTTTTATGTTCTAATTTCGAGTACAAATATGCATCAATTTATTTTTTCATCTGGAGAATGGCTTGGACAAGGACAACTGACTTTTAGCGATTCCCCCAATAAAATGTATTTTTATACCAAATGGCAAATTACAGAAGCTGCAAATGGTGTGATCCTATGTCAACAGTTTATAGAGCGGCAGGGAATTGAGAGCGATTTGTTAATAAACCTATATCGATTCTCGAATATTAACGAAGGAATCTTTGACATTGCACTCGAAAGCGAACTCCTCGGTTCTGTACAGGGAAAGGGAAAATATACAAATGCTCTAATCTCTTGGGAGTTTATGACCCCAATGTCATTTAACGATACCAGTGGATTTAAAGGGATTGAAGAATATCAAATTGAGGAAAAAGGGGGATATTTGTTAAAAGCAGTTTATGACTCTGAAGGTCATCTCACAATGGTGAATGGCCAGATTTGGAAAAAACATTCCTAACATGCTGGGTGCTATGAACTTATTAACTCATCTTCCCTTGTTCTTTCTTTTTTTTATTGCTGTAACTTCGATCTCATTGCAACTTTCTGCCGCAGATCCAGAAAAGGACACTGAAATGCAACAAATTCGTCCTCCTAAGTTTCTTTACAAAATCATTTCTTTGGAAAACTGGGAGACTAGTCAGGCCCAATCAACAGTACAGCTAGCTCCTGATGACGCTGATTTTGTTCACTTGGCAAGAGAAGATCAACTCGGCGGCATATTAGGCAAATATTGGAACAGTGTTCCAGAATACGTATTATTAAAGCTAGATACGTCAAAATTGCATGGACGATGGGCTTATGAAGCCAATCCAGGGGGAACTGCAAAATACTATCATCTTTATGGAGGCTCTATACCATTCGAAGCAATTGCTGAATCAAAAGTCATCAAACAGAAATAAACAGCAATTCCCTCAAGATTTTTACCACGGAGAGGCTGAAAGAAATAAATAATTGGTTTGTGCCGGCCCTCCGGGACGGTATGTGTTGGTTGGCAGTTACCCAGGCTTCGCTTACCCCTCCGGGGAGCTTCAGCCTGGGCTATTACGTGAACAGGCCCTCCGGGCTGTATGCGAAATCATTTGTTTGAAAATCAGTTTTTTACACTGCCCGGAGGGCTGTTTACGTAATAGCCCAGGCTGAAGCTCCCCGGAGGGGTAAGCGAAGCCTGGGTAACTGCCAACCAACACATACCGTCCCGGAGGGCCGGCACAAACTGTATGGTAATAATCTTACTGAGAGGTCGCTTTCCTTAGCCTGATGCGTATGAATTCGGAGATGCTATGCAGAAGCCTTATTTAAGTCTTTTTCGCTTATATTTTGGGTGTATGCTCCTCATCTCTTCCTGCCTTGATGCAAATACAACTCCCATTTGGGATCCCATTCCAATCCATGAAGCTTTTATTTCTAAATCGGGAGGATCTCAATCAATCGTAGCAACTCGAGAACCCCCTCCTTCCATTGCTGAAAAAGTACCCCCCAGACCTGCCAAAGATCTCACTTGGATTCGAGGCTACTGGGCTTGGGTTGCCGATCAAAATGATTTTGCCTGGGTTTGTGGTGTCTGGAGGAGGCCACCCCCAAATCATATCTGGATCTATGGCGATTGGATCAATCAAGGCGATGTTTGGGCTTGGGCAGCAGGATTTTGGAGTTCTATGCCTCTTAATGGCCTGGTCTATGTCGATGATGAACCTCCAAAATCTGTCGACGACAGGATTCCCCCTTCTCTTGGTGAAGATTTCTTTTGGATTCCAGGCTATTGGGAATACTCAAATACTTCACAAAGATTTGAGTGGTTGTCAGGTAAGTGGCAACGCTTTAATCCCGATTGGATTCTAACCCCCACAACTTATGTATGGAAGCCCTCCGGTTATGTGTATGTTCCCCTTTATTGGGATTGGCCTCTAGAATCGCGTGGATTTGTTTTTTCGTGTAGTACACCTGGCACAAGCAGATTAGCGATCATTGAACCCTCGAACGTCATTAGAAGGCTTTTTATTTATTATCCCGACTATGCAACCCTCTTTTGGCACTGGTGGCATTTTCATCCGGGTTGGTGGGAAGGCTGCGGGTGCATCCCCCCCTGGTGGTATTGGTCAAGTTGGTGGACTTGCCCTTGGAATGATTTGTGGGGGCTCTGGTGGTGGTGGGGAAATCCAGGATCTTTGCCACCCGCTTGGATTACACTAGAATTCAGTTTGAAAATTCCCCCTCCTAAAATGGAGATGGTTGAATTTTTCAAAAAGATTAAAAAGCCCCAATTTTCTGTGGAACTGGGACATCAACCGTTATCGCCAGAAGGGGCTTCTTTTCGAAAGGAAATCCCTCGACCACATATTCCAGATGGCGTTATGCCTCGAGGGCAAGTCGCTGTTCCAGCTCTACCTAATCGACAAGTCCTGCCACTTTCACCTCCTCCAATGCCGCAACAACCTGAATATCCACAAGAACCCGAATATTCAGAAGAACCTCAAGACTATATCCCAGGCGGCTATCAAGTAATATACCCAGCGCTCCCCTATTATCCCTATCCAAGCTATCGCTATCCCGGACGTCCGATGCGTCAATTGCCGTATCGTCTGTCCCCGCAGAATGTCTTACGACAGGAACAGCGGCAAACTCATAGGTCTGAAAGATCGACACAGCATCCTGATCGACCTTCAAGACAGCAATCAATTCAGATGCCAAGTCAGTACCCACGAAATTTGCCATCGTTGTACCATCCTCCGCAGTCTTCTCAAAGACAAGATCAAAAATAGAAGACTTTTTTTTAAGGATTTGCTAGAAGAGGTGATGTAAGTGAAATTTTGAAGAAATCACACAAATCAAATCTAGTAAAGGAGGAAACATGTTAGGTACAATTCTTATTATTCTTTTGATTCTATTGCTCATAGGGGCAATTCCATCATGGCCATACAGCACTGGCTGGGGATATGGTCCTAGCGGACTCTTGGGCACGATATTGATTATTATTATTATCTTAATGCTATTGGGAAGAATTTAGATAGCAGTTAGAAATATGTCCACGGCGGAGATCAAAATCCCCGTGGAACATAAAATATTTGCTGGCCAGTAAACTTTTTCACGATATAGCCACTGTCCCCAAGCATTGCAAATCAGAATGACAGAAACAGCAAATAAGGGAAAAATAACCCCTTTTTCCATGGATGTTGCTAGCATATTTGCTTGTAATAATAAATAAGTTGAGATCCCATTAGCAATACCTCCAATAAGTCCCCATTGGATTTCTTTAAATTTTAGCATCCGTTTTTCCTGACAAACAAAATACATTGTCTGCAGTAACGTTGCAGAAATAAATAAGCCAGGCATAAACCAAATTTCATCTTCCAAACTACAAGAGAAGGGAATTAAGCTGTGCTCTGCGACATTCTGTGTTAGCAAGCACTTCCATTGAAAGAGAGTTAGAGTGAATGCTTGGACTAAAAACATCATGCATGCAAAGAAATACCAACTAGGTTTAGTAGATTCAGATCCCTTTTGTTTAACAGCTGCCCAAAACAAACCCGCTATTACGCAAATTGCCCCTATAATTAGGCTCGGAGTTGCATTAAAGCCATATACGCTTCCAAAAATGGCCGCTAGCATTAATGTTGGAACGACAGCGCTTGAATTTTGAAATGCAAAGGTCAATGATGATGGACCCTTTGATAATGAAATTGTGGTGAATAGCATCATAAGTGCCATTAAAAGCCCTACAAAGACTCCCAGGGAAAACATAGGCGTATGAAAGTGAGTCAATTGTGAAAATACTGGATTTATGACCGAAGCTACTAGAAGGGAAAAACTAAAATAGATGACCAAATATGCTGTGGAAGAACCACCGTTGTCTAAGTTTTTACGGAGTGTATAGTTCCCGAAAGAGGCACAAATAGAAGCTAAAAGGACAAAAAATAATGCCAATGATTCACGTATGGGTTTTGGGGTATTTCTTTTCTAAAAGTGTCATAAACTCTTCATAGAGCTCGTCTGATCGGCTTGATTGAACGCGAAATTCAACTGGCAAGCCTTTTTCTTTACTCAACTTTGACATTCTTTGTCGTGATTTTGCAATTTCGGCTCTTGATTCAGTTCTCCACCTTCTCATTTCTCTACACATAAATCCCATGAGTATAAGAAGGGGAGTCAATACCGAGACAATAATTATTACGGCCTGATCCCAAAGCATGGATCCATCTATTCTTTATTAGTTTACGGGTGAGTTTTAGGTTGTTGTTTTTCTAAAAGGGCAATAAACATTTCATAGAGCTTGTCTGATCGACTCGATTGGATGCGCATTTCATCTTGAAAGCCTTTCCTCAATTCAGCAATCTCTTGCTCGGATTTTTTCGATATTTCAGCAGTTTCAGCTCTTGTTTCAGCCCTCCACTCTTTTATTTCTTCTCTTGTTTCAATCCTCCACTCCTTTATTTCTTCTCTTGCTTCAGCGTTCGACCTTTTAATTACATTTATTTCCTCTTTTGCTTCAGCGCTCGACCTTCTCATTTCGTTATAAATAAATCCCATGAAGGTAACGAGGGGAGTCAATATTACTAAAGTCTGACCCCAGTCCATTGAATCACCTATTTTTCATTAGGCCAGAATTGCCTAGCCCCTTTTCCCATCAGTCTACCAGAAAGACAATAAAAACAAAAGTAGAAGTTAACTACTCACGTCCTTCTACAGCGAGTGTGGGCGAAACTGTGAGTGGAATGGCGGTGCTCTGCACCGCCCTTTCCGCTCACAGCTTCTTTTCGTGCCCGTGTGCGTGCCCGTGCCCGAATAATAGGTCTTTTCCATTATCGCTTTTTGTGTTTTAGACTCTGCCACAAGTTAATTCCCAATGCAGCCCATTCTATCAAATCGTTGACGTTGGGTTTAGATTGCGAACTTGCCCTTTCTTCATCAAATGGCTCTGAACTATTCTGTGAACGCATTTTTAGAGATTGCACACCTTGTCGGAATGATTCGACCCATTCCTTGACCTCGTCTGAAATCTCATTTGCCACTTCTTCAGCCTTGTCAGACCATTGTAGAATATCGTCAATCTTCTCGCGATATCCAGGTACACTGCCAAGCTCTTCAGCTTGCTCTCTGGCTTCTAAAGCAGCTTCACGCAACTCCTCAGCCCATAAATGGACCTCTTCCAAAATCTTTTCAGTTTGTTCTAAAGATTTCTCGGCCCACTCATCTGTCTGACTGGCCAACAAGTCCTTAAGTTCTTCACCTTTTGTGTTAAGGCTGTTGATCAATTCAAGGGTATGATCGCTCATACTTTCATAAGTTTCAGCGATATGCTCTCGGAGCATTTGCCCCGTTTTTGGAGATAAGAT
The DNA here is from genome assembly GCA_013288825.1 of Chlamydiota bacterium. Taxonomy (GTDB): domain Bacteria; phylum Chlamydiota; class Chlamydiia; order Chlamydiales; family Parachlamydiaceae; genus JABDBC01. The sequence goes on along the minus strand of JABDBC010000031.1, from coordinate 965 downwards.
AATGCCGGAAATTCCCCCTAGCATTGATCCAAGGACGCCTCCCACAAGAAATGGATTCAGAGAATGCTTTTTTCTTCGAATCGTGCATTTAGCAGAATCCATAAAATCATGGACGCTATCTAGGATATCTCCTGAGAGTTGACGTCCAGATTTATGTGTGAGGAGCAGAGTCACAACGCTGCCCACAGCGACGCCTAAAGCAAGTCCAATTAAAATCTCAGGTATCTTACTTTCATCATTGCTCATGATATTTTCTCCATTGATTATTGATATACTCAATAGATCTAAAACTTAATGTTTTTTGCGTAATATTTTTCTGCCAGCTTTTAACGGCTTTCGATATCTTGCAGCCAAGTCATTTACAGTATCAACGATCTGATCTTTGCTATAGTCCGTTAATCCCATTAAATCTTTGCGCAATGCTTTTCCTGTTTTCGGAGCTAAAAGAAGTGTCGCTGCAGCGGCCAAAATCCCTCCAGCAACTGTTCCCCATACCACTGACGAGGTGTTAATTTCGGGTTCAGGTTCAGACCAAAATCTGTTTAATTCACCATTTTCAATCATGTCGGTAAAGTCTTCGTATTTATCGCTAACATCTTGTCGAAGTTCAGAGCCAGATTTAGGAGCCAACAATAAAGCAGCTACTGTTCCAACTAAACCGCCAACAAGAGTGCCAACTAGAAAATTTTGTGTATTATTTGTATCTTTAGACATAACTATCTCCTTTTTTTAAGAGCGCACCAAAGGCGAATGCCTCCAGTTACCCATTCTAGGATTCCTGTTAATTTGTCCTCTTCATGATCTTCCTCAGCTTCTTTAATTGCACCCTTTTGCGCAAATGAAGCCGCTTGTTCATGAATTTTGTCTCCTAACAAGGAGACTGTTTGGAAAAGAGAGTCCAAAGCTTGCGCTTTACACTCTATGTCTTTGATGACGAGGTTGACTTCTTGAAGGGTGCGCGTGGT
>JABDBC010000030.1 GCA_013288825.1 Chlamydiota bacterium | reverse complement strand
ACTTCTGGTTTTTTAAGGACAAGACTCGTTTTTTAAAAAAAATATCTTGATTTTATTACTTCATTGGGATATGATTAGTTCAATATTGATTATAATTTATTATATTTGTAGGGGTTTATGACTACTTTCTTAGATCGAGTTCTTTTTCGTCCAACACCACCTGTGTTGATGTTAGATCGCAATCAAATTCTTCCTGTCCCAGTTGATGAGAATGAAATATGTCCAGTATTTCTCTCGCCATTAAAAGAATCGTATATTGTAGGTACAGTAGGTTGTGAAGCTTCAAAAAAACACCTCCACATCCACTCTGCAGAAGCTCTTGCACGTCTTCTTACTGGTGAGATGAAAAGCAGGAGATGTACTGTGGAGAGGGAAAATATAGATCCTTCTAGAGTCCGATATTATTTTAAGATTGGTGAACCAGAAGATGGTGTTATCAACAGACAACCCCAAAAAATAATAAAATATGCATTAATTGTGGAAGGCAGAGAACTTCGCCCCTTTTTTGCTAGTAAAATTGTCCGTGCAGTTGCCATCCCATTCAACGTTTTACATTGGACTATTCATAAAATAACTAAACCTGTTGTGATCATTCTATCGGGTTTGACAAAATGCGCAATCTGTATTTCAAAATTTGTTTTATACACAGCAGCGGTCATTATTTTTGTTGTCTCCTCCTTAATCCTATCGCCATTATCAGCTTGGTTACTAAAGAAATATCCAAATGTACGCCTACCTAATCCCCCACCTATTGCAGGTAACAATATTGTTCCTCCTATTCCAGTTGAGGCTATTGAATATAATGGAGCCGCGCCCCTGGCTATCCCAGTCAATGATGCTCCTCCTCCTCCCATTGAAGGCAATGGGAATCCGCTGCCACCAGATCCGGTTCAAGCTGTCCAACCCCCAAATAATGCCCCTCCGGCGCAAGCACCAATACATAATGCTCAACCGGCTCAGGCTAATAATGCTGAAGATCGTTTGATTGCAGCTACGGATAATTTGCTTGCAGCTATGGATGTATTTCATCGTAATTTTAATCCTGTCTGTCTCGTTCCAGGTGGTATTGTTACTGCTCTTATTGTGGGTCTCCCAATTTTAGTTGTACTGCTCATAGAGAAGATAACAAGTGTCACATTCAAAGTCTTGCTAACGCCGCCAAAATTAACTCCACGGGAATTCTGGAACTATAATGGTGCAGAACCTGTGAACCTTATACTAGAGATGGAACTTAAAAGATTTCAAGAACACTTTGGGGCCCCAAAGAAAGATGCCGAGATTGAATCAAAGGAAAAAAAAGAAAAAATAGATTATCATGTCTGAATCGAAATCAACCTCATGGGAATCTGTTGGAAAGTGGTATCAGCAGAGCGTCGGCGAAGAAGGCCACTACTATCATCAACATGTCGTCATTCCTGGCGCACTCAAATTATTAGCTCTTAACGAAAACTCCAACCTGCTTGATGTTGCGTGTGGACAAGGCATTCTTGCAAGATCTCTTCCAAAAAGCGCTTCCTATCTAGGGATCGATGTCTCCCCTTCCCTCATCAAAGAGGCCAAGCGCATTAGCAAAAATCCCAAGCATGAATATTTATTATTAAATGCGACTCAGCCTCTAAAGTTAGACAAAAAGTTTTCCCATGCTGCCATTTTATTAGCCTTACAGAATATTGAGAAGGGTGATGCGGTCCTGAAGAACGTCTCTAGCGTATTAGAAAAAAACGGAAAATTACTTATTGTTTTGAATCACCCATGTTTCAGAATTCCCCGTCAATCTTCCTGGCAGGTCGATCAGAGCAAAAAATTGCAATATAGACGCATTGATAGCTATGGTTCCGAGCTGCAAGTTCCCATTCAGGCACATCCTAGCAAAGGGGAAAACTCTGCATCAACATGGACCTTTCATCATCCGCTATCCACCTACACTCAATGGCTTGCAGACGCTGGCTTTCATATTGTGTTAATGGAGGAATGGTATTCGAATAAAGTAAGTACGGGTGGTGCGGCAAAGATGGAAAACCGTAGCCGCAAAGAGATCCCGCTCTTCTTGGCCATCCTCGCCACTGCCGCAACAAGATAAGCAGAGATGCATGCATGAGGCTAAAGCAGGCAATGTCTTAGCAGAAAAGTAACAGGATATGCAGGATCGCAAGCGGCAGGATAAGAAGGATAGTGTTGATTGGCTTGTGGTGTGATAGTCGATGATAATTGAAAAGGAAGTGCGCGAAGGAATGGGTTCAGGCATGCGATTTGCAATTTGGGCAACCTATATATTACAACTCTATTTCTGCCCAAATTACAAATCACAAGCCAGACCCATTCCCTTTCGCGCACTTCCCTTTCAATTATCTGGGCATCCCTTCTTAAATAGCTTTGGAAGCCCTGAGAAACGCAGAGCGAAGAGTCAGAAAGAAAGTAAAGGACATCGTCCTTTACTTTCTTTCTGACTCTTCGCTCTGCGTTTCTCATTGGAATTTCTTTTACCTATCAAGAGTATCTCCCACTATCCTTCTTATCCTGCCGCTTGCGATCCTACATATCCTGTTACTTTTCTACTAGCGCTGTTGGCTGTTGTTTGCCTTAGTTTGATGCATGCATCTCTGCTTATCTATGTATAGGTGTGGTCACGGTTTGGGGTTCACAACGATGTTCAGGAGTTTGTTGGGGACGAAGATGACTTTCAAGACTTGCTGTCCATCCAAATAACGCAACACACCCGCATGGTTCCTCGCAGCCTTCATTACAGCTTCTTCCGACTGATCTTTCGGCAGTTCGAAGCGCCCCCGCACTTTACCATTTACTTGAACGACATATGTAATGATGTCATCTTCGAGGTATTTTGGATTTACTTCTGGATAGGGTGCATCAGAAAGGCGTTCTTTTATGCCAAGGAGCTCCCAAGCCTCCTCAGCTATATGTGGAGCAAAGGGCATCAATGCTTGGATAGCCATCTTGATAACACTGCGAGGATAGCTAGGCAATTTTGTGAATTCGTTCATGAATTCCATCATCTTCGCAATTGCCGTGTTAAACTGGAGCAATTCGATATCTTGAGTGACCCCATGAACTAATCTGTGACCAAGTAGGAGGGCTTCTTCTGATTCCACATCGGAGATTTTCTGAGACGTTACCATTTCATAAAATCGAGTCAAAAACCGCTTACAACCGGTTACAGCATCGGTATTCCACACTTTCTCTTTTTCAAGAGGTCCCATAAACATCTCGTAGAGGCGCAGAGCGTCCGCTCCAAATTCTTCGATAATTTCATCTGGAGTCACCCCATTAAGTTTTGACTTCGACATTTTTTCAATTTGAGTGACAAGCGGCTCTTTTGTTTTGCGATGAAAATACTGGCCATTCTCTTCGACAACATCCTCAGGGGCCACATAAACATTCCCTGAAGTCTTGTAGGAGCGCGAAATGACCAACCCTTGGTTGCGAAGGGATTGAAATGGCTCTATGGTTGTAACATGACCGCAATCAAAGAGAACTTTATGCCAGAAGCGAGCATAAAGCAAATGAAGCACCGCATGCTCCACACCGCCGATATAGAGATCAACAGCACCCCAATATTTCTCGGCATTTTTGCTCCAGGCCTCCTGATCATTGCGTGGATCGACAAACCTCAAGTAGTACCAGCAGGAACCGGCCCAATTTGGCATTGTGTTTGTTTCGCGTCTTGCTTTTTTTCCGGTTTTTGCATCGACGACATTTACCCACTCAGAGACAGCTGCAAGAGGGCTTTGACCATCGCCAGTGGGCTTATAGTTGGTGACTTCAGGAAGTAACAAAGGCAGCTCATCAATTCCCAGCGCGCGCTTTGTGCCATCCTCAAAATGGAGGATTGGGAACGGCTCACCCCAATAGCGTTGTCTAGAAAATAACCAATCGCGTAACTTATATGTCGTACAGGATTGTCCAATTCCCTTTTTTTCAAGCCAATCAATGACTTTTCGCTTCGCTTGTTCGGTGTCAAGGCCATTGAGCGAAAGATCTTGATTGGCAGCGTTAATATACTGCCCTTCCCCCGACCAACAGGCTTGACCAGCAAGAATTGCCTTACGATAGTCCTCCAAATTCGCTCCTGGAGGAATATGATCTGGATAATTGACAAAATCGGGATCAAAAACAGGCTTTATAGGTAGGTTGAAGGCTTTTGCAAATTCAAAATCCCGCTCATCGTGTCCAGGAACAGCCATGATCGCGCCTGTGCCATAGCCCATCAAAACATAATCAGAAATCCAGATAGGGATACGTTGATTGTTGATGGGATTGATGGCGTAGGCGCCTGTAAAGGTCCCTGTTTTTTCTTTTGTCAAATCGGTTCGAGCGAGCTCTTTTTTTGCATCTGTTTCTTTTTGATATGCCCTTACAGCTCCCCTTTGAGCAGGTGTTGTAATCTGATCGACGAGGGGGTGCTCCGGTGCAAGGACCATATATGTGGCTTGAAAAAGGGTGTCGGGGCGAGTTGTAAATATTTTAATCTCGTCTTTAAAAGACTCAACAGGAAAACTGATTTGAGCCCCTTCACTTTTGCCAATCCAGTTAATCTGCAATTTTTTCAAACTTTCGGGCCAATCAACCAGATCGAGATCTTTGATGAGACGATCGGCATAAGCTGTAATTTTCAATACCCACTGGCGCAAGGGGCGTTTTTCAACAGGATGTCCCCCTTCTTTGGAAAATCCATTTTCTACTTCTTCATTAGCGAGCACAGTTCCAAGAGCCGGGCAAAAGTTGACGTTCATTTCCGCTTCGTAGGCCAATCCACGCTCATACAATTGCGTAAATATCCATTGGGTCCACTTGTAATAAGAAGGGTCACTTGTAGAAATTTCTCGATCCCAATCATAACTAAAGCCAAGAGATTGAAGTTGACGTCGGTAAGTTTCAACATTTTTGCGCGTTGTTGCAGCGGGGTGAGCTCCGGTGCGAACGGCATACTGCTCAGCGGGAAGCCCAAAGCTATCCCATCCCATCGGATGAAGGACGTTAAATCCCCGTTGCCGCTTATAGCGAGCTGCGATATCAGTGGCGGTATATCCCACGACGTGCCCCACGTGAAGGCCCGAGCCTGAAGGATAGGGAAACATATCAAGCACATAGTGTTTGGGCTTACTGTTATCGATATCTGCCTTAAAAGTTTTGTTTTCTAACCAATACTTTTGCCATTTACGTTCGATTTTCTTATGATCATATTTCATGAGAGCAGCCAATTCTAGTAGGTTGTTTTATTAGGAATATGTTACATTAACAAGTTGTTAGTCAGGGAAAAAGGACAAAGAACCTAAGTGACATAAAGGACGTAAAGAGGTAATTGCAAAAGTGCCAAATCAGGCCAACGGCCTGACATATAAAAGCCTAGGGCACCGCCCTAGGTGTGATACAAAACGTGTTTCAGGCTGAAAGCCTGACGTATAGCTATACGTCAGGCTTTCAGCCTGAAACAACGTTTACATAATACCTAGGGCGGTGCCCTAGGCTTTTATACGACAGGCCGTTGGCCTGAGGAAGAGGCGCTTCAGTAATAATTACTTCTTTAGGACCTTTTTTTCCCTGAGTAGCAACTTGGGCAAGATTATACAGAATAGGATAATAAGTTTATAGAATTATGACTAAAAAAACGAAGAACACAAAGCCAAAAAAAATCGAAAGAACCCCGAAAGAGGAAAAACTCTTTCAGAACCTCTTAGCAGGTATCAAACAATACATTCACGGCAAAGGGTTTGTGCCAATGACCGAGCACGACCTCTCCATTAGTCTCGGCTTTCCTGAACAACATTTCCCTCTTATTAGTGAGATTCTACATTTGCTCGTCAAAGAGAAACTTCTCACCTGTAAAGTGGGCAGATATGAATTGAATGCTAAAAAAGACGATGTCGTTTCAGGAACACTCCGCGTGCACTCTAAAGGCTTTGCCTTTTTACAACCAGACGACCCCGTAACATATCCTCAAGACGTCTTTATCCCTAAACACTTTGTTCACAATGCTGTAGACGGAGATAAAGTCGAGGTCGAGATCAATAAAGCTGTTTTTTCCGAAAAGGGTCCTGAAGGTCGCGTCGTAGCCATTTTATCCCGCAGCCGTACCCACATGGCTGGTACTATTTCCTTTGTAGAACCCGATGGCGATATTGTCGCCTACGTTCCATTACTAGGGGTCTCCCAACGGGTTATCGTTCAGCCAAGCGCAGAGAAAGATCTTGTTGTCGGGGATCGGATCGTGATGGAGGTCATTGACTGGGGATCAAAACAGACCGAGACTTTTTGTAAGTTTTCCCACTATTTAGGACATATTTCAGATCCCTCTTGTGATGTTAAGGCAGCTATAGAAGAATATGAACTCCGTTCAGATTTTTCTCACGCCATGATTGAAGAGGCCAAAAAAATTGGAACTCGCGTGTCGACAAAAGAGATCCTTACTCGCGAGGATTTGAGGGATTTAGAAAGCTTTACTATCGACCCTGATACAGCGAAAGACTATGATGATGCCCTAAGCATAAGCAAGGACAAGAAAGGGCGCTATCACCTGGCAGTGCATATTGCTGACGTGTCTCACTATGTACAACCTGGGACTAAACTGGATGCCGAAGCCATGGAAAGGTGTAATTCCACTTATTTCCCTAATTTTTGCCTTCCCATGCTTCCCTCGGTGCTATCTGATAATTTATGCAGTTTAAAACCTAAGGTAAACCGCCTCACAGTCACTATTTTCATGGACTTTGATGCAGACGGCACAATGAGCAAATACCGCATAGCCCGCACAGTGATCAACAGCGCAAAGCGATTCACTTACCGAGAGGCCAAAGCAGTTTTAGACAACAAAAAGAAGAGCATCCATCGACCATCCTTAGAACTCCTTGTCGAATTATGTGGATTACTCAAAAAAAAGCGCTATGAGCGCGGCAGCATAGAGTTTTGCTTGCCAGAACTAGTCGTCATTGTAGATGAGAATGGGGTTCCCTATAAAACAGATTATGTTGAGTATGATGTAACTCACCAGCTGGTTGAGGAGTGCATGCTCAAGGCCAATGAAACTGTGGCAACACATCTAAGTGATTTAGGCAAAAACCTCACCTATCGCATCCACGACACCCCAGCAAAAGAAAACATGAAAGATTTTTCCTTGCTTGTCGGGGCATTTGGTTTCCATCTTTCACAGGATCCTCAGCCGCCTGAAATACAGAAATTATTTGATGAAGCCCTAAACTCCCCTTACGGCCCATATTTAGCAACAAGCTATATTAGAAGGATGAGATTAGCCTCCTATTCGCCTGATAACATCGGTCATTATGGACTTGGTCTCACTCACTACTGTCACTTCACAAGCCCCATAAGACGGTACGTCGACTTAGTTGCCCATCGGCTCTTGTTTGGTGAAAGCGATAATCGAGAACAATTAGCATTAATTGCTACAAAGTGTTCTGAAAAAGAACGGATAAGTGCAAAAGCAGAAAGCCAAGTCGTCTTGCTAAAAAAGCTCCGATTATTGAATCAAATTTTTACGAACGAACCTCTAAAGCAATTTGAGGCAGTTGTAACCCGAATTAAGCCTTTTGGAATCTATTTCGAAGTCATCGACTTTATGTTAGAAGGCTTTTTGCACATTTCAGAGCTTGGGGATGATTATTATATCTTCGAAGAATCTGAGATGAGGCTTCGCGGAAGGCGCACAGGAGCAGGATTTACTGCAGGCGAGCGAATTACTGTCATGCCTAAAAAAATAAATCTTATTTTATTAGATAGTGCCTGGAATATAGTGTCAGAGCCGCGACGCCCGTTACGCACATCTGCAGGTAAGAAACATCAAAGACCACCCTCAAAACACAGGGGCTCTAAGCAGGGAAAAGCAAAATCTAGTAGTCGCAAAATGCCACCCAAGAGAAGAACAAGATAGGCATATCTTGCTCATTACTTAGTCTGTCAATGATGTTGCAATTTTGTGGTGAGCTGCTTAATATCAAAAAAGGGCCTTGTTCACCTTTACAGAGAAAACTTTCGGTTATTATGCTATATGGCAGGCTTTCAGCCTGCGATTTTTTTTCATGCCACCTAGGGCAACGCCCTAGGTGGCATGAAAAAAAATCGCAGGCTGAAAGCCTGCCATATAGTGACCGAAAAGGTGATCAAGGCCCAAAAAAGATCTTAAACTGACACAGGGAGCCACTATGCAGTATGCCATGATCGTTTTTATTAGCCTGCTCATATCGTTTGACAACGGCTGGGCCACCCACCAAGAAGATCCCCCTAAGAAAACAATCTGCTTAAACATGATCATCAAAGACGAAACACCCGTCATTCGACGATGCCTTGCCACTGTAAAACCCATGATTGATTATTGGGTAATCGTCGACACTGGTTCTACAGATGGTACCCAAGAAATGGTCAAAGAATTTATGAAAGATATCCCTGGAGAACTCCACGAACGCCCTTGGAAAAACTTCGGCCATAACCGAAATGAAGCCCTGCAACTCGCAAAAGGTAAAGGGGATTACCTCCTTTTCATCGATGCAGATGAAGTTTTTAAATATTCAAACGATTTTAAAAGACCTTCGTTAAATGCTGACTTCTATTACATCACGACAGAATATAATGGCCTTAAATACGGCAGAGTACAGCTCATAAACAATCATTTGAACTGGCAGTGGCTCGGCGTCCTTCATGAATATCTCGATTCACCTGAAGCCAAAACTCATGGAATAGCATTGGGAATTACTAATGTCGTGAATACTGACGGAAATCGATCACAAGATCCTCAAAAGTATCAGAAGGATGCAAAACTTCTCGAAAAAGCCATTCAAGATGAACCAAATAATAGCCGCTATCGATTCTATCTTGCTCAAAGCTATCGCGATTCAGAACAATACGAAAAAGCCATCGAGAGCTATCAGAAAAGGATAGAAATGGGTGGCTTCGATCAAGAGATCTTTTACTCCAAACTGCAAATAGCCATCATGAATGAAATTTTAAAAATGGACCCCGAGATTGTGATCGATAGTTATAACACGGCATTCGAATCTCGCCCTTCCAGAATCGAGCCCCTCTATCGGCTTGCTGCTTATTACAGAGGCATGAATAACTTTCAGGAGGCCTACAACACAACTCTAAAGGGGCTCAGAATACGAAATTCAAATGATGTCTTATTCGTCGACCAATGGATCTATGACTATGGATTCCTTCTAGAATACTCTGTAGCGGCTTACTGGCTTGAAAAATATACAGAGGCATTATTAGCCTCCTATCTGCTCATCAGCAATCCCGCTTTGCCGCAAGATATCCGTCAAACTGTGCAAAAAAACTTGGTGTGGATCAACCAGAAAATGAATGAGCAAAAACAACAAATCACAGATGAAGCAATTACTGCTGAAAAGTAATGATAAACATTGAGGAAAAAAGAGAAAAATAAAGAAAATGGACATGGACTGTAGTGGACGGTAATGGACCGTAGTGGACTGTAATGACGATACCGTATTGTCCGTATTGTTCATTACAGTCCACTACGGTCCATTACCGTCCACTACAGTCCATGTCCATTTTTCCATATTTCTATTCCCTGTGTTCCATAAAGGATAACTGTATGAAGTATAAACGGGTTTTGCTAAAACTTTCCGGCGAAGCACTGACAGGCTCCGAAAAATTCGGCATTGGATACGAAGCCTCTCTCAACATCGCTAACAGCCTTAAAAAATTACATTCCGATGGATTACAACTTGCTCTTGTCATTGGAGGCGGCAATATTTTTAGAGGAGTTAATCTTAAGGAGCTAGGGATGCAGCGCACTCCAGCAGACCATATCGGGATGCTTTCCACTCTGATCAATGGCATCGCTTTGCAACAAGCACTGGAGTCCATTGGCTGCCCTGCAAGAGTAATGACAGCCTTAGAATGCCCCAAAGTGGCCGAACCATTCAACTGGACTCGGGCGCAAGATTCTTTAAATAAGGGCGAGGTTTTAATTTTTGTCGGAGGAACAGGCAACCCTTACTTTACGACAGATACAGCTGCAGCACTACGTGCAAGCGAAATAAAGGCGGACGTCTTAGTGAAAGCAACAAAAGTGGATGGCATTTATGATAAAGATCCCCTTAAATTTCCTGACGCTGTGAAATACCATACAATGGGTTATTCTCAAATACTTGCACAAAATCTACAAGTTATGGATGCTACATCCATTGCATTATGCATGAGTAATAAGATTCCAATTTTTGTCTTTAACATGAAATTGCTCGGAAAAGTTTCCATTGACGAGCTGATAGCAAAACATGAAGGCACATTAGTTAAGGAGAGTTCTCCATGAGTCAAATTTTAGACCAAACAAAAGCAAAAATGAACGCCGCCATTGAACACCTCAAAGAAGAGCTGCGAGGGATACGTACGGGGCGAGCCAATCCAGGCATGGTCGAAGGGGTTCAAGTTGAAGTTTACGGCAGCATGATGCGACTCAAAGAGATCGCGTCAATTAATGCTCCAGAACCACGGCAAATCGTCATCAGCCCCTTTGATCCTAGTAACAAAGATGCCATTCGAAAAGCTATTGAGAAGGCCAACCTTGGTTTTAATCCCATGGTCGATGGGCATATAGTTCGCATAAAAATTCCCCCAATGGACGATGCAATGCGAAAAGATATGGTCAAACTATGTCAAAAAAGACAAGAAGAGACCAAAGTACGCATCAGAGAAGCAAGACGCGAAGGCAACGACTCAGCTAAAAAACAAAAGGGCGATGGGATATTAGGCGAAGATGACGTCAACCGCATCTCAAAGCAAGTCCAAGAGCTCACTGATAAATCTTGTAAGGAAGCGGAAGATCTCTGTGCCAAGAAAGAAAGAGAAATCGCCGTCATCTAAACAAGATAGCTAATAAAGAAAACCTCTAAGTAGAAAGTAACAGGATAAGCAGGATCGCAAGCGGCAGGATAAGAAGGATGGTAAGCATCCTTCTTATCCTGCCGCTTGCGATCCTGCTTATCCTGTTACTTTTCTACTTAGAGGATTTCTTTTCTAGTCTTATGCAGTTGTCATCTGTGTACTGATAAGACCAAAACCATGACGGCGCAGGCAACTTCTCTAAACAATAATTCATCACGCCATCAATCTTTGTGACAACCATCCGATGCCCATCAGGCACATGGATTTCAATGTTACCTTCCAGTTCGACGCCATCTGCATAGAATTCCCCATTTCCTTCCAATTGTATGCTGCAACTCTCAGAACGTGCAGCGGCCCCCTTCCAAAGCCTTGTCACGCTCTCTAAGGCTATCCCTTTGTTGCGAATTGTCGTATTCTTCAATACACACTTTCCTGTGTGAATGCCATATTGCACAACTCCATTGGGCTCGGGGCTGCCAACAACACTCGCGGCGTTGATGACTAAGCTTCCCTGCAAATTCAATTGATCGATGTCGAGTTCAGCAATCTCGAGAATCAGTTCTGACCCCTCAGCAATGGTTCCTCCGCGGATTTTCTGTGCAATAATCGAAAAAAGAGGCCCCACAGCAGGATGCAACAATGCAATATAAGAAGGACCCTTCTGTTGGTATTCGACTTCATTCTTAACAGGCGGAGCAGTAAAGCCGCAATATTGTGTGAGCAATTCAGCATTATTGTATAAAAGATCGTAAAAACAACCTTCTGGAGTTTCTGAAAGAGAGTTTTCTGGAGTATAAGCTTTTTTTGTTACGGAAATGGTCTTTCTTCTATCATTGTACGTGACAAAGGTTCTCAGATTGTCTGGAGAAGGGTTTTTCAATTTCTGCGGATAACTATCGACAATATAATCTGAAATGTTTTGCATCGTTGACTCAAGACGCCCAGCAACTGTTTCAACACTTTGACCATTCTCATCGACACATTGAACTTTGGTCTTCATGTTGATAAGCATCCCAGGAATGGGTGCTTTAGAAATTAACGGCTTAAGATATTCGAGATCGACGAAAAGGATATTTGTGTTTGCAGGATAGAGAGAATAAGGACTTCCGGGAACCGCAGGTACATCCCGAATCCCTTGGCATTCAAATTCAGTATATTCAATGTTAGAAATGCGGTATTCAACCCCTTCTTCCTTCTCTGTCTCGACAAGAACATCCATCCCCTCCGACGTGTTCAACAGCCTAGGACAGCTAGCAAAACCAAATTTTTTGTTCTTTTGTATGCCCCAACCCGTAAATGCAATCAAACCATAGTCAATGCCAGCAATGGGGTTATTAATTTGCCTCACAAGAGCCTTTGTATATCCTTGGGCCAACAAGGTATCAAGAATGCCAGAATCTGTCATCAGCTTCCATATCACCCCATGCCCTCCAGGCTTTAGCATGAGCGTGCAAGCATCAGTAGTGATCCATATGCCCTCTTTAGAGATCATTGGCACTAATGGCTGCACAAAAAAATGAAAACTTTCCACAGGGCGTCCAAACCATCTACTTGCCCCAAATATCTTTCTGATGTGGTTATCGTTATTTTTCTCGTTGGATGTCATCAGCGCCACGGGAGTCACCACTTGCTTTCCATGCAGCTTAAAATACAGATATTCTTTAGCCTGCAGATCACGTATGAGACCTTCTAACAATGTTCTGCCACAAAAAGCCAGTTCTGCTGCCGGCAAAGCCTCCCCGCTCCTTTCGTCATGTAGATTTAACCGATCTCCAGCACCACCCACAGGATAAATCTCAGCCATCTTGCCAATGGAATCAATTCCATGGCGTATTGCCAAACGCGTTTCAGGGGTATCCTGAGAAAGATCAAAGCCAGGAGGATGATAAAAGCGTTGATGATCAGGAGTTGGACTGGAGTTTCGATTGGCTATTATCTTCAAGACATTAAGTTGATATCCAATGATGCCTCCAATGACATCGTATGATTTTTCCAACTCGTTAAGAACATTAAAAAGAGACTCAAGACATTGTTTTGGATCGTGTTTATTTAGAATGGAAAATAATATAGGGGCCTGACCAATAGCTAAGAAGCATTTGATCAGATATCTTTCATGAGGATTTGTATTTTTCAGGAGCCGCTTAAGATCATTGGAATGATCAGTTGCAGAAATGACACCAAAGACATCGTCAAGAATTACGTCCTTTTCTTGGATAGTTGAGGAAGTACTAAATGCCTTTGAGACGTATTCTAGATCGGAAATAATTTCTTGAGTGGAACGGGATGTATCTTTCATCTCAACCGTTTTAATTGAAAGTTATGGAAATCTGATCAAAGAGCGCATATAATCATGATCATACAAGCTTTTGAATTCTCTTACACGATCTATTTTGCGCAAAAGATTTTCTCCTATGGTGCTATGTATGAAGGGGTTAAAGCTTATGAAATCAAATATAAGCGAGATCTATGTTGATTTATCAAGAAATTTTCTTATAATTTGCTTTGACTATAAAATGGCATGCCGGATAAAAGGGTCGACAGAACAAGGACTTCGTGGAAGACTTACGGAAAAATTAAGAACTATATCTAACAAGGAGTAGAACATGGAAAAAAAGAATCCAAAAAATTCAGCGTTTATGAAGCCAATGCAAGTGAGTGAAGAGTTGGCAGTGATTGTGGGCCGCGGTCCAATGCCACGCACAGAAGTTGCAAAAAAGTTATGGGATTACATTAAGAAGCATAAGTTGCAAAACCCAAAAAACAAACGTGAAATTATACCTGATACAAATTTGGCTAAAGTTTTTGGTTCACCACAACCAATCAACATGTTCAAAATGACCAGCAAGGTTTCTACTCATTTGACAAATCCTCAGCCTGCAGGCGCCCGCCGCTAGGGCTGGATTGGGGTCTGGCTTGTGATTTGTAATTTGGGCAGAAACAGAGTTTTGACATAAAGGTTGCCCAAATTGTAAATCGCATGCCTGAACCCAATTCTCGCATAGGCCTAGGCTCGATTCCATCACAAGCGTCGTCCCCATTCTTTCAGTCTTAGTTGGCTATTGGTTTAACTTTGTCCAAAAGGTAGCTTTAATGACTCCCCTCTGCGTCTCTGCGACAAGCAAAAAGGGACAAGGGACGTAAGGGACTTTAAAGGACAAAGGACATTTGCTGCACCTGTCCTTTAGGTCCCTTGTCGCCTTCTTGCTTGTCGGGGAGACGCAGAGGGAATTATAAGGCAGTAATTTCGAGCGATCAACAAACGCCGGTAAAAAGGAAATGGACATGGACGATAATGGACCGTAGTGGACGATAATGGACAGTAATGGACGACACGCATCGTCCATTACTGTCCACTACAGTCCATTATGGTCCATTACTGTCCATGTCCATTTCCTTTTTAGTGGGCAATGAAGTGTAGAAAGAGAGAGTCGCATCTTCGATGCTTAGCAAAGGCTTAAGAAAACTAATCATTTTTTCCTCTTTTTTCTCTCGTTTTGTAGCCCACACCAAGGTTTCACAAGTGCGAGCGAAACCGCAGGTGTGGGAATCCATGAGGGTTTGTGCCGGCCCTCCGGGACGGTATGTTTGGGTGACGCTATCCCCAGGCTTCGCTTACCCCTCCGGGGAGCTTCAGCCTGGGCTATTACATGAACAGGCCCTCCGGGCTGTTTACAACCTCTGTTATTTGCTCTGCTGCATATGTCAAGGCATTTTACAAACAAAGGACCTTGCAAACAGCCCGGAGGGCCTGTTCATGTAATAGCCCAGGCTGAAGCTCCCCGGAGGGGTAAGCGAAGCCTGGGGATGGCGTCAACCAAGCACCCCGTCCCGGAGGGCCGGTACAAACCCAACTTCACCACTCAGGGATCTGTCTCATACACAATTCTTATTTTGGTATCTCAGAGCGGCCACAAACTTGTATCCGGTGTGACACGTGCACACGTAACACTATCTAATTCGTGCATCGCCTTTTCTAACTCTTTCAAATCCCCTTCAACACTGCGTTCAGGCTCTTTTTGTAAATCCACAGGCTCTCCAAAAGTAATATGCACTGTTGAAAAAGGCTTCGGCACAATTAATTTATCCCACGATTTCAATTGCCAAAAAGCACTTGCAGACCATGTAAAAGGCACAACAAGAGCCCCACCCTTTTTGGCTGCTAGTGCAATTCCTGGTTTAAGCCGGTACCTGGGCCCTCGAGGTCCGTCTGGAGTTAAGATGATCACTTCTCCCCCTTGCTGCAATTGGGAGATTATCTGTGAAAGAGCTTGGTAGCGTGCATTATGGGCAACGCGCAACGTACGCCCAACAGCATAACTATGTGCAAGGATAGCCAAAAGCTCTCCGTCTTTACTTTTGCTGATGACGGCTCTGTAAATATACTGTGGAGCATAAGTATGCAAAATTTCAGGCAATATGACTAGTCGATTATGCCAAAGCATTAAGATGCGGGGCTTTTCAGAAGGGGTATCTACAAAATTTTCAAAGCCAGTGATATGAATGGTACAAGTTTTTAAAATTGCCTTTAGAATAGCCTTTGCGAGATAGACAGCAGGATATAGAAAGCCATAGCGCTTACAAAATTCCCAAGCTTTTCCTCTCATCCTCATATCCCTCCAACCATTTCACGCCTACCACAAAAAATACAAGATAAGCACGCATAATACAGGCTTCGGTTTAAGAAAAAAAACGTCTTAGTAAAAAAGTTAAACGCAAAGCTCCCTGCCGGAGGGGCAATCGAGTGGGTTCGTCTTTGACGTACTCCGGTTCTTTCGAAAAATAACTTGAGTTATTTAGGAGGCGCAAAGACCCGAAGTCGCAAAGAGAAGAAGAAGATATTTTTTCAAGCAAAATTAAATCTTCCTTCCTCTACTTTCTTTGCGACTTCGGGTCTTTGCGCCTTTGCGTTTAACTTCTTTACTAAGACGTTTCTTTTATGCCTGCATATCCTGTAGCGCAACAATGTGTTCTGCAGCGCGCTCACTGGCATTGTTCTCTTGTAAAAGCTGTCCCATCAGAATGCAATCTGCTATGCACCGTTCTCGCTCAATCCCTGGCTGATTCAGAGCACGCAACAGCCTATAAAGATCTTCGCCCGAAAAAGCCTTCTCAATCATTTCTGGATAGACCTCTTTTCCCGACAATATGTTGACGATGCAGTAATGAGGCAACCGCACTTTAAGAATATGTTTAGCAATTAATCGATTTAAAAGAGTGAGTTCATAACTGACCACCGCTGGACACTGATGCAACGCAAGTTCTAATGTGACAGTGCCCGATTTCGCCATCGCGCTCCGACACGAACGCATCAACTCATAAGAATATGTCTTGGGCACAAAATAGACTTCGCGGTTGTGCTGCAGTTGTTGCTGTTTAAGAATTTCCTGCACTAGCGACATATTCTGTTCGTGAGCGCAAGAAATGGCAAAGCGCGTTTGCGGTTCCTGTTCTTTCAATAACTTTGCCGCCATCAGTTGTTTAGGGAGATTGCGCTTAATCTCCTTAGGACGGCTTCCAGGGAACAAAGCAACCAAATGCTCGGTATCTTTTATGCCTAACAGTTTTTGCCAGTCTGGTGAATACTGATGCTGACTTATAATCTCTCGTAAAGGATGCCCCACATATTCAACTTTTAAAGAGGTATTCGCAAAATACTGAAGTTCAAAAGGATAGATAGCAAGAAGAAGATCAAGAGTATCGGCCATCTCCTTAATGCGATGAGATCCCCAAGCCCATACTGTCGGGCTGATGTATTGTATGATTTTGCCCCGATATCCCCCCTTTCGCAATGCTTTTGCCATCCGAAGGCTAAAGGAAGGGGAATCAATAAAAATCACAGCATCCGGACATTCTGCCACTATGCATTTTCGAATTTGATGAAATTGCTTCCAAAGTTTTGGTAATTCCAAAAGGACATCGGTGAATCCCATCACGCTAAAGTCTTCCATTGTCAAATCAAAGGAAACGCCCTGATGGCGCATTTCAGGGCCTGCTACTCCCTTAAACTCAATATTACCCAGCTGTTTTTTGAGCGCTGCGATGAGATGGGCCCCATACATATCCCCGCTGAGTTCCCCTGCAAAAACAAATATAGATCCAAATGCCTTCATAACCCACCATGCACTGGCTTTGCACCTTTTTTATGAATCAGCATGAGGTTGCGAATGTACGATATTAAGCCAAGACCAGGTCCAATTCCATTGACGGGATCACCGATATAATTTGCGTAGACAACTGAAACAATGCCTCCACAAAAGCTTAGCCACCAAAAGAGAGGGCGCACGATGCTGCGGTGTTCCCATTCAGCTATGAGCCACTGTGCCCAAAAGCGGCTGGCGAAAAGCATCATCCCCAAAGTTCCTAAAATATGCCATAGAATGCTGACATTTCTGACAGCTTGGCCATTCCAAGTGGGCAAGCGGAACCATTCGATGGTCCATTGATCGAAGAGAAAGTTTGGCAGAACAAAAAAAAGAGCCAAAAGTCCATTTAGGCCAACCATCAGAACGATCACTGTTCGAAGCTTGAATTGACTGTTCGGTTCTTTCATCAGGTTAAGATTGCGCCAGGCAATGATCGCATTGCATAATTGTATGGCAGTGACATGAAATTGAAGCTGAATAAACCCATGCACGACTAAGAGGACATTTCCGATCACGGAAAGGCGCCAGAATATGGGTGTGACAATACTTTTTTGGTGCTGTTCACTGACAAACCACTGCTGCAGCAAACGCAAGCCAAAGACTAATTGAGCAAGATAGCCGAAGGGATAAAGCCATTCGCGCCAATGATCCAGCAACATCATCACAGCTCCGTTTCGACTTTATACTTCAAATGCCTTTTGCGCATCCATCGAACCGCAAGCATGTCTGCAATAGTATTTAAAGATCGATTGAAGAAGTTGTATTTCGTTTGACCGCAAACGCGAGGACGATGGTTCACAGGTACTTCAGCTACTCTGAAGCCTGCAATGGAAAATAGAGCGGGGAGGAAGCGATGCATTCCATGATACATTTTTATGGCATGGAGGCATTTAGTTCGATAGATCTTCAAGGAACATCCTGTATCTTTGACTCCATCCTGGCATAGCCTTCGGCGCACTTTATTTGCCAGCCAAGAGGTCACTTTTTTTGACAAGGGATCTTTCCGTTTGATCCTTTGTCCGCACACCAAATCGTAATCTGCAATCATATCAATCATTTTTGGAATGTCTGCAGGGTCATTTTGTCGATCCCCATCTAATGTGATGACAAACTCCCCTTGAGCTGCCTTAAAACCTGCATCAAAGGCGCTTGATTGTCCAAAATTGCGAGAAAAAACTAATATTCTGAGATATTTCTTATGCGCAGTTAATTGTTTTAAAATGGCGAGAGTATCGTCTGTGGAGCCATCGTCGACACAAATTAACTCCCATGGTTCAGATAAATCATTCATGACAGTCTCCAGCTCATGAATCAGCTTGTCTACATTTTCCTCTTCATTTTTTAAAGGAATGACAACAGAGTACTTGGGGGGTTGTCTGTTCATGATTCTCTTCTCCTGATATAGGGAGGTGGATGGGAATGCCCTTTGTCCTCAGTTTGGTGCAAATGTTGACGGAAAAGGGCTTTCCAATGACTGTAGACTTCAATCAACTCTTTATTGACTAAGGCCCTAATTTGTAAAAATGAAAGGGCAAGAGGGAATTCCTTATAGCGAAAAACCTTATTCGAATAAGCTTGCTTTGATGGGGTCAGGCGGTATTGAGAAGACATAATTGCATGGGTCATCACGGTAATGCGACGGGGAAAAGCTGAAAAAGAGTTGTGGGTGAAATTTTTGAGGATTGCTGTTGCAGACATGATGACCTCCCCTAAATGGGGCGTATTCCCCTGAGAAAGATACTTTTCTTCCACCTCTTGCTCAAGCATGGGATAGAGGATGCAAGCCATCAACACCGACCTGTCGAGCTTTTGTTTTGTCAATGTCTGATTTATTTTATCTGCTCCAGTAAAGTACAGAAAAGATTGCTTGCCTTTAGGTCCTTTTAAAAATGTATCAAGAGCGGGAAAAAGCAGACCTAACAATCCAGATTCCATCATGAGACTAAAGAAGGGCGCAGAAGCCCCAGATTCCATCATGCGCAACATTTCTTCAAGAACGCGAGCCTGTGAACTTTTGACAATCTCTTCTCTGCACTTTATGAGGGCTTTCTTGGACTCTACGTGAAGTTGGAAGCCAAAACGGGCTCTAAATTTTAACAAACGGATCATCCGCACTGGGTCTTGTCTAAAGCGGATCTCAGCGTCTCCAATGGTGCGCAACACATTTTTATGAATGTCCTCCCAGCCACCTACGTAGTCGATGATCTCATGGGTCGTAGGATCGTAAAAGAGACCATTAATTGTGAAGTCGCGCCTCAAAACATCTTGTTCTTCATTTCCCCACTGATTGTCGTGGACAATGAGATCGCCTTCATCTTCACCGGAGCGAAAGGTAGCCACTTCAATGATTTTGCGTCCTAATCGAATGTGAGCGAGTCGGAAACGTCTTCCAATGAGGATGCAGCGCCTTTGAAAGACATCTTTAATCTCTTCGGGAAGAGCTGAGGTTGATATGTCGTAATCTTTTGGAACCCGTTTGAGTAAGAGGTCGCGGACGCTCCCTCCCACGAGGTAGGCTTTATATCCGGCCTCGCGCAATTTTGTGAGAACATAAACTGCATCGGGATCGATTAAATTGGGGCTAATATCGTGATCACTGACGGTGTATACTTTAGGCTGCACAATAAAACAAAAGCTCCTGGCTAATAAAAGGCCGTTATAAAAGACTAAAATTGGACAAATTAAGAAAAATGAAAGCTCTAATAAGTACCAATATATTAAGGAGAAAAAAGGTAAAAGTCAAGCGTGCTTTATGTGCGCGTTGTGCATTGTGCATGCGGTGCGTTGTGAGCGCGGTGAGTTATGCATGAAGATTTTTACCACAGAGATCACAGAGAGATGGGAGATAAACAGAGGAGGGGATTTTAAATAAAAGCCATGCCTATGCCGGTTGAGTAGTTCTTTTCCTTCTGTTGCCCATACTGCCCATTTTAATACGTCGTGGCGAACCTCGCATTTTTCCTCTTTTTTCTAACACGAGATTGTAACCTAAAACGTCAATTAAACTAGAAAATGTTTTTAGGGTTAGGTTGTCTCTCTTACCAGATCTTATGTCTTGAATAATTGTGGGAGAGATTCCGGCTTGTTGGGCCAGACTACGAATAGAGATCTTGTCTTCAGCCATAATAGCTAACAACAATTCGGATAAAACTAGCTCTCGATAAGATTTCTCATGCTTCTTTTTGAACTCAGGATCTAGCATAAGCTCATCATATGTTGACATAGGCTTGTCTTTAGCATGTTTCATAAAAAGTAGTATTGCAGAGAGGTATTTTAGAGTGCAACAGAATTGAAATTAATGCTTTGCTCCAACGATGTACCGCCCCTGCCGGGGCGGGATATGTTGTTTGTAGCATACCCAGGCTTCGCTCGCCCCTCCGGGGCAACGCTCAACCTGGGCTAAATTGTAACAGCCCTCCGGGCCGTGTGCAACCTCTGTTGTTGCCTGTGCTGCAACTGTCAACTTTTTACAACCAAACAACAGACGCTGCACACGGCCCGGAGGGCTGTTACAATTTAGCCCAGGCTGAGCGTTGCCCCGGAGGGGCGAGTGAAGCCTGGGTTAGCCACACACAACACATCTCGCCCCGGCAGGGGCGGTACATCATCGAAGTTCGTGGAAATAAGCACAAAACCGCAAAAGGAGTGTTGTACTCTCTTTGCGGCTCTGCGCCTTCGCGTTTAATTTTTTGGAAATAGCCTCAGTTTAAGCCTGCGGTGGTTTGTTCGTCCCTTTTAAAAGTTGTATAATCACTCCATTCATGACTATAAAGGCCACAGTAAGAATCATAGCAGGCAGAACTAAAGGCCCTGTAAAGATCCCGAACACAAGGAGGGCAATCAAACCAGCTAACGTTAATACTGATCCAATCACTCCACATTTTGCATTAAGAACTCTAGTTTTCATCAATTTTTCATGAGCCCCTGGACTTTTTGCATCTTCGCCTGTAGGAGATGGCTTAATAACCAAACTTCCTATATTAGCAGCACTTAAAATTATGCCTGTAACGGGTAAGCAACCTGCAATCATGCGTAAAGCCGAAACATCGGTTCCACATCTACCACTAGTTAAACAACAAGTTTCTGCCATATAAAATCCTTATTTTATTAATATTAAAAATGTTTATAAAAAGTCGAACTACACTAGAATATATAGATCACATCGATATTAATCAACGCATTAGTCATATAAAATATCCCTTATATAACCATCAAATAAAAACAGATGCATGACAACTCAAAATCCGCTATACTTAACGCCATGCAACACGTAAATTTAGAAACACAAAATATTCTCGATCTCCTCCAATCTCTTTCTCCAGATAGCTCCAAGACAACTCTACGCTCCTGGATAAAAGATGGTCGCGTAACAATTGATGGCGAAATCGCAAAAAATGCTTCAATTGTTGTGCAAAAAGGGCAAAAAGTGGAATTAGGAGCCCGCCCCCGATTTATTGTCGGAGGGATCAAAATCTACTACGAAGATCGAGCTTTTATCGCCATAGAGAAACCTGCAGGACTATTAAGCGTCGCCACAAATTTTGAGAAAGGGAAAACGGCACACGCCCTATTAAAGGACCACTATCGCCCAGGCCGCGTATTTGTCGTTCATAGAATTGATCAAGACACCTCCGGAGTCATGGTCTTTGCCTTCACTGAAGAGGCACGCGATGCCTTCAAAGATAAGTTTGAAAAGCATGATATCGAACGCATCTACATTGCCATCGTCGAAGGGCAGATGACCGAAAGCAAAGGCACATGGCAATCGCTCCTCTATGAAGATGACAACTACAAAGTACATAGCACCACAGACCCCACAAAAGGCCAGATTGCGATCACCCATTTCCAAGTTCTTGCGACTTCTCACCGGTACACTGCATTGCAGCTCAAGCTTGAAACGGGACGAAAAAATCAAATTCGAGTCCACTGTCAAAACGCCGGACACCCCATCGTTGGGGATAAAAAATATGGTGCAGTCACGAATCCCATCAAACGATTGGCGCTGCATGCCTGTCATTTAGCTTTAAAACATCCGATCACAAAACAACCCCTCCAATTTACCTCTCCAATACCCGAGGAGTTCAATAAATTGATTTCATTCGATTATGCACCAAAATAATGTCTGGAAAGGCTTTTTAATCTTCGTGGCTCTTGCTGCCCTCTGGTTTAGTGTTGAATCGTTGTACAAACTCTACAAATATGTAAGACTGGATGCAAGTACTGTAAGTGAATCGATCCAATGGGACATTGAAGAGATTGGATATGATCGTTTTGCGCCGCATGGAAACTACACGTTTGTTGTAGATGGAAAGCCGTTTACAGGAGAGTCATTGCTGCAAGAGACGACATATCGCAATGGTTGGGTCGTTCAAGAGTGGATTGCCAAACACTCTTTAGAACCAGTGAAAATTTGGTATTCTACTAGTGATCCAACACATTCTGCTTTACAAAAAACTTTCCCCACCAAAGAATGCCTATCAACAGCTTTGCTTTGGGGGCTATTTCTCTATTTTGTCGGTATCGGCTATTATGTTGGTAAATACACAGATGGGAAAGTGTGAAAAATTCGAGCTCCTGTTTTGTGTGCCCAAAATTTTTCGTGCCCGAGCCCGTGTGCGTGCCCGTGCCCGAATATTATTCATTACATTATTTTTTTTCACATTAGTCTGTGGATATTGATAAGGAAAAGAATAATATTCGGGCACGGGCACGCACACGGGCTCGGGCACGAAAAATTTTGCAGCTTTAGCCTGCGCGTTCACGAGAATTATAGACTTGAGATTTTATTATGTTATATACACTGCGAAACAATTCATTTTCAGGCGAAACCCTTGAAGCGACCTTTTGCCCGGATGTCGGAATGAATATGGTTAGCTATAAAAAGGGAGAAATAGAGATAATCGATCAAAGCACACGCACCCTCTTTGAAGAACGAAGCGCTGGATTAGGAGCACTCATTGGACCACATTTTCATCATCGGAATCCCAACACTATCCCTAAAATACAGGATGAATCTCTTTTTCCCCATATCCAAAAAGTGCGCCAAAAAGGGGTTGCAGAACCTTTTTCCCACGGAATAGCCCGTTACGCCCCATGGAAGGTCGAAGCAGCATCTGAAACAAAAATTGTCGGAACCCTTTCCGGCAAAGACACGTGGAATGGGATCCCTTTAGCAGATCTAGAAGGGCAAAATTTTAAGATGAATTACTCTGCAGAACTCACACCTGAAGGACTTCTTCTGAAACTGTCAGTGATCAGCGATACCGATTCTCTCGTAGGAATCCATTTTTATTACAATCTGCCCAATAGCACAGGCACCATCATGAGTCGTGTTAAAGATCATTACATCGACGGAAAAGAAAAAAAGACAATTCCACGATCTTGGAAAGGGAATTCAGAGCATTCAGGAAACCTTCTTCAATTTCCACTGAATGAAGCCGCAGACTTTACTTTTTTCCCTTCTCCAAATCCTCTCGAAGGGACTGTAATGCTAAACAACAGTAGCTATCAGCTGCTCACAAAATACTCATGCCCATCACAGGAAAACTGTTGGCAATTGTATCATCCTGCCGGCGCTTCCTTCGTATGTATCGAACCCATCAGCTCGCAAGATCCTCGACACCCTAACCTCACTGTGAGCTCCCTTCAAATTCAACTTCAAATTTTGAGTAAGGATGCGACGCATGTCATTTAGCCGTTTTACCCGTTATAACGCGATTCCAGCCATTCTTTTGCTTTATGTATTGCCTATATTATTCTTAAGCGCTTCTCACGCTGATTTTCTGGTCTCCGCCAGTGGTTTGTTCCTCTTCTCATTAGGAATGTGCATCACCCTTGGAGGAGCTTGCCTTTTTTATTTGCTACTGTGTGTTTGGGAAGGGGGTTTGCAGCAACAACATGCATTTATACGTGTGCCTGAGCCTATTACATCGTCTCCGCAGGAAGCCATTCAACCACTTCTAAATGACAAGGACAATTCCGTCGAAAAAGAGGCACAACAAGAGGCAATGATAGCCCTACAGGAAGAGATGCGGCAAACGGTGAATGTCTATGAACAACGTCAGAATCAGTTGCTGGCAGAAATACAACAACGCAATGAAAAAATTAATCATCTACATATGGAATATGAGACAGGCCAAAAATCGATTCAAAATACTGTCCAAGAACTGAGCGGCTACAAAAAAACCTCACTCGAACAAATTCGTCAAAAAGACTCATTTTTGAAAGATTGCCAACAGAAAATTTCTGAGCAACAATCGGTTATTGAAAAATTGCAACACCAAGTTGCTGCACTTGAAAACAAAGAACAGGAACTCAATTACGAGATCAAAACGCTGCTGCAATTCTCCCAAATGGAAGAAATGCCACTATTCGATGATGAGAAGGACTTAGAAACATTTGAGTTTGATCCAAATTTCAAACAAACCAAAATGGGCGCTATTCTGAATGATAGTGATGGTAGGGACGGTGGAAATGGTCATGCCCATGGCACCCTATCTATCCTCAGACAAGGAATCGAGATGGCTATAAAAATGCAGGGCGTTGGAAGCCAAAGCCAATCGGGATCTCGTCCTCTTCCTATCGAAAACTCTGTGCTCGATCTCCGTCGCTTATGTGACAATCTACGTCAGATCACAACGCATCCTGTCTTGTTATATTCTCAAAAGGAAAGCAAAATGCTTTTCGCCAATGCCCAAATCAAAACTGCTTTGGGATGGACTCCTGAGAAATTTGTCCAAATCTTCCCTGAGATTGTATCGGATGGGCTCGATGAATGGAGAGGAAGCCTCAAGCGTTTGGCGGGTGATCCTGAGCTGCAATGTAGCATCCCATTGAAGTCCAAAGAGGGTGTAGTAACAGAGGTTAGTTGTTTTCTAGGACTTATCGAAACAGGAATTTTCCGCAATCACGTGATCGCTGTGTTGCGTGAGTGAATGTGCCCTTGAGTGATTGAAATGCCGCTTGGGACAGTTCTGTCATAACCGCAGCTTTT
>JABDBC010000029.1 GCA_013288825.1 Chlamydiota bacterium | reverse complement strand
ATCCTTATATTTAAACACTGCTCCTGCCCAAATTACAAATCACAAGCCAGACCCCGATTCTTTCACCTCAAATTACAAATCACAAGCCAGACCCCGATTCTCACATGCCAGACCCTCTTTAGGCTAATTTTACGTTGTTAATTATCCTCCAAACTGCAAAGATTGTTTCAAAATTAAAGTGAATACTTCCTTTGCAGGATCTTCTATGCAGCTTCTCTTCCTCTTCCTCCTTTTCCTTTGCTTTAGTTCCTTACCATTATCCGCTGACGACACCTCTCCCCCAATACGCTCTGAATCTGTTGCAAGCCAAGAAGGCCTTCCACTATCTATTGTCAACAACTCTGTTTGCGTCATCACCGGGGAATTCGTCGACACACAAACCGATTTAGTCTTGCCTGGTCCTGAACCCCTTTTACTCGAAAGGACCTACAGCAGCGGCAGCCGCATGGAAAGTGACTTGGGATATTCCTGGACTTTTTGCTTTCCCAATCGGTTGTACGCACAAAAATTGGAGCTTCAGCGATGTAATGAAGGCGCTTGTCAAGGGCTCAATGAATTTAACTATTATGCCTATTTGACCGAGGCCACTGGCGCAAACTTAAGATATATACAGTTCAAAGCACCCCCCTCGAAAAAACTTGCATTAGGTCTTTCATATCCAAAGGGCTACACAAATAGTGCTTCAGGAGAATTGAGCGGCAGAACACACGTCAAAAATCAAAAACTAAATCTCATAGATGGGCTTAGTGAAGTAGAGGTCTCTGAACCTAATGGCGATAAACGGTTATACTCTCTAAGAGTTCAGAATGGTGATGAATATCACTTGCGTTTAGACAAGCATAAAAAGCTCAATCAGCAGAGGGTCGTTTACACTCATCAGAAAAAAGCCCTTACGTCGGCCTCTGCAATGCATAATGGAGGCACTCAATATTCTTCTTTGAAATTTGATTACGACCGTTCTTCCGTTTCTGTATCGAGTCCTGATAACCGCCGCGTAAAATATCATTTTCAGAGACATCATCATAAAAACTATCTCAAACGTGTCGAAAGCACTGATCAGCCGGAAGAGAAGTATGAATATATCGCTGGAGACGACTATCACGACTTATATCTATCGAAAAAAACTTTGCCCGACCATCGCTATATCGAAAATCTGTATTACCATGAGGGGATAAATAAGGTCGGTCAATGTGAGATCAAATTAGCTGAGGACGATAAGCGGATTGATCGGATCAAAGAACAAAGAGCCCCTTTGGGAACAGATCCAAGCCCTATTGTTTCTCATCAGTATGTCTATCGGATAAGCCCCACAGAACGAAGCATGACAAAGGTGACAGATGCTCGTGGAGGCAAAACAGAATATGAATATGATGAAGAGCAGCGCCTCACAGGAGTCACCAAATTCTTGGGACGATATGGCGGACAGCCCTTTCAAAAGTACTCCATGGTCCGTTACTATTTAGGATCCCCTCACAATATCAACAAGGGCAATCTCTTAACAAAAACCTTTGAGGAAGGCTCTGGATGGATGACCGAGGCAGAAGCCTACTGGTATGATTCCTTTGGCAATGTGAGTGCAACACGCCTCTTCGGCAACCTTTCCGGCCACTCAAATCTATCTGTGCAGGTCGGAGGGGACGGATATCCCCACAGCAGTGGTGAAAGCTATGGCAAAGGCTTTCAGTACTCTCAAGAAAATCACTTGCTCTTGATGGAAGAAGAAGATAACGGCAAAAAGATTTTGTACAGTTATCTTCCCAAGACCGATCTCATCGCCACTAAACTCACCCTCGATAGAGATCGAGTCATTCAAAGGGAATTTTACGAGTACAATGACCTCCATGTACTGTCAAAAACCACAATCGATGATGGAAAAGGATCAAATCCAAATGATTTCGCAGGGGTTACTGAAAGGCGCATCACTTACACATATACTCGCCATGCCGCTCCTTATGGACTCGTCGAACGAAAAGAGGAAAAATACCTCGATCTGAGCACCGGTCAAGAAAAACTATTAAACCGAATCGATTATAGCTATTCCCCTCAAGGTCGCCTGGAAAGGGAGGATCATTCTGACTGCAATGGACAATATGCCTATTCTCTAGAATGGAAATATGATGCCCACGGCAATGTCACACAAGAGATCGATCCCCTCAAACACATTACCTCTAAGCAATATGATGCTAACGATAACCTGATTGTAAAACATTGCTACTCTGATCCTTTTTACACACAGTATGAATACGATTATTGCAACCGTCTGATCTCCGAAAAAGAGATCTATTTCGATGGCACCTGTTTTGCCACGTACCATCGCTATGATTACTTGCATAATCGGACGGCTACCATCGATCACTTTGGCAATGAAACACGTTATGTCTATGATGATTTGAGCCGTTTGATAGAAACCATCAGCCCCCCGGTTTCTGAAGGAAATGCTGTCCACCGCTATTCCTACGATATCTACGGCAATAAAACCCAAACGATCGATCCAAACGGAAATGTGACAAAAACAAGCTACAATATCCATGGAAAGCCCGCCACAGTCCAATATTCCAATGGAACTGTCGAGAAATTCATCTACAATTTTGATGGCACTTTGCAAAAAGCCATCGCTTCCAATGGAACATATACTCTCTATTCTTATGACGTCCAAGGACGGGTTTTGGCAGAAGAGATCTATTCCTCCAACAGTCAATTTTTGAATAGAAAAAGCGCCACATACAGCGCCTTCCACAAAACAAGCTCCACCGATGGTGAGGGCAATGTGACCTATTATCGTTACGACGGCGCAGGACGCCCCTCAGCCACCCTTTGCGGCGATCGTGAAGAGAATTATACTTATGACTCTTTAGGACGTTTGGAAAAGACGATTACTTTCTATAGCGCAGATCAAGCGACTGTTAAAGTTTTGGGCTACGATTTCCTCAATCGAGTCATTGAAGAAAGGATTGAAGACTTTTTAGGCAACACCTTACACAAAGTCCAATACGCTTACGATTCCCGCGGCAACAAAACAGAAGTCCGACAGTTTACCGACGCAGGCGTCAGCGTCACAAAAATGGAATACAATGGACGCAACCAACTCACCAAAACCACAGACGCTTTAGGAAATTGTACCCACATCTCTTACGATTACAAATTCCACAATGACAGAAATCAAAATGTACTCCAGACAATTACCACAGATCCCCTTGGCAATCAAACGTTTCAAACTCACGATGCCTTAGGAAGCATCGTCCAAATCGAAAAACGAAATGGAATAAACATCTCCATAGCTTGCCAGGAGATGTGCTATGACTTGGCTGGCAACCGAGTAAAAACTACAGAAACTGTATTCGTAGGGGATGTTCCACAAAGAAAAGTGTCCACAACTTGGGAATACAATAGCGTCAACCAAGTGACCCATCTCACAGAGGCCGTAGGAACTCTAGAACAAAAACATACCCGCTATTCCTACAACTCCTTTGGACAAAAATCAGCTCTAATAAAACCCGACGGAGTCATCATCCATTATGCGTACGATCCAATCGGCCTCCTGAAAGAAATTGCAAGCACAGACATCGATTACATATACACTTACAATTGCAATCATCAACCTGTCTTAGTTGATGATCGAATACAGGCCACCCAAACAGTCCGAGAGTATGACCAAAACGGGAATCTTATTAAAGAAATACTCGCCCATGGTCAAACTATTGAATACACATACGATCGCAAAGGACGTGTCACAACGGCTTCTACAGCAGATGATCTGTCATGGCAGTATACTTATGATGCAGCCTTCTTGCGCCAAATCGACCGACTCCGACAAGGAGAAATTGCTTATTCCCACCATTACACCGATTATGACCTCTCTGGACTTTTGACGAAGTCTATTTTGCCTCTACAAACCGGTGAAATCGATTACTGCTATGACTTATTGCGCCGAATCAACCAGATCGCAAGTCCTCAGTGGAATTTTGTAGAAGCTCAATACGATCCTGTGGGCAATTTAGTCGGTTATACCCAAAATGATCCTGCAGGGGAAATCACAAATCGATTTTCTTACGATAGCTTGTATCAACTTAAATCGGAGACAGGCAATGCGACACATCGCTATCAATCCGATTCGCTATTCAACCGTGTCTTAAAAGACGAAACAAGCTACCTTGTCAATAGCCTTAATCAGTTGCAGTCACAAGGCAATTGTCAGTATCAGTACGATCCCAATGGCAACCTAATTGCAAAGATAGACGGTGATAACACAACAACCTATCGCTACGATGCCCTCGACCGTTTAATCGAAGTGACCAATGATACAACGACGACCTATACTTACGATTCCTTTAACAGACGCCTCTCAAAAACTAATGACGTGACCATACAATATCTTTACCATGATCAAAATGAGATTGGAGCTCTTAAAAATGGAGAAGTGATTGAATTTCGATTACTTGGAGTGGGCAAAGGAGCAGAAATCGGCGCTGCAGTAGCCCTTGAATTACAACAAGAGGTGTATATACCCATTCACGATCACAATGGAAACGTGACAGTGCTCTTAAACACATCTGGAGAGCCTGTAGAAAGTTATCGGTATTCTGCCTTTGGAGAAAGGGAAGCCTTTAATTACCAACCCATTCCGGTGAATCCTTGGTGTTTTGCAAGCAAAAGATTAGATCCTGAAACGGGCTTTGTCTATTTTGGAAGAAGGTATTATGCCCCTGAGATAGGACGTTGGCTGACTCCTGATCCGATCGGCTATCAAGACGGCCCCAATTTGTATGCATATCTCCATAACAATCCGTTACTTGCGATCGATTTGTATGGACTCGCAAAAGAGGACCGCAATAGCATGGATGGCCCCCGCCACGATCACGTGCCAGACCATTTGCGCAAGCCCGACGCCTCCGACCGACAGCAGCGCGATAACCACAATGGGCAAATCACACGCAACCGAGACGATGTGAACGAAAGGTCTGCTTGGGAAAGTTTTACGAGAGGATATAGCCTGTATGACGCTCACGGAATTACACATCTAGGAGCTTATATAGAGCGCATGGATGAGTTTCAACGAGACGCTGATTTCTATGAACGACTGGGGATGGATTTCAGGGGCGCTATGGCAATCTTCGATGGCTACGCACAAGTCGGCTTAATGTTCGCCAGTGAGGGAACAATTAATCCGCGAGCATTTACCTGCAATGTGACAGGACGTAGTCTACTAGCCTCGAGACAGGTAACAGTAGCCTTTTCAACAACAAGACCTCTTTCATCTATAAAACCGCAAACAACCGTTGTTAAGGAAATAGCATCTCAAATCGCCAAAAGAACCGGCAGTCGCAACCGTTTTTCACCAGACTCTAATGCCTCAGGAGCCCACACAGTTTTTCGTAAAGACCCTCTTACCAATAAGATTTCAAAATATGAAACATATCGGCCACAATCAAATCCATTAGACCCAAAAGCTTGGGAAAGTGTAAAAAGATATGATGGTTATCAAGTAAACGAAATCCATTTTAATAAAATTTTACAAAAACAAATTCAGACACCCCACGTGCATGACCCTCTAACACCTGGCGGTATCAGACCCGCTGAACTATGGGAGATGCCACATTGATGAATAATATAGCAGATAATATGAAATGGTTGTTTGAATGGTTCTATAATCAGTGTGATGGCGATTGGGAACACGGAAAGGGTGTCCAAATAGGAACTTTAAGTAATCCAGGGTGGTTCATAAAAATTGATATTCAAGAAACAGAACTTCAAGGTAAGGAATTTAAAAAAGTATTTATTGAGCGCTCCGAGCATGATTGGATATTTTGCAACAGACAAAATGGCTTCTTTGAAGGTGATTGTGGTCCCTTTAACTTACCTGAAGTTCTCAAAATTTTTCGTGAATGGGCAGAAGGGCGCCAAGAATAGGATTTGTAAAAAAGAAATTATGAAAAATACTAATGGATTTATTGTTGAAATTTCAAGTGATCTAAATTATGAAAATATTGTTGCTAATATTTTATATGAAGAAGAAACTGTTGCGATTATATCACAAGAAAAAGGAGTAGGTAATTTTGAAATTGAAATTGTTCCATCATTTGACGCCCAACCTTGGAAGTTTTCTTTGGACGATTTTATCAAAGCGATTTTACTTGCTAAAAAGAGTTTAATTGAATCATAAAAACTACCAAAAGAATAGGTGATACCTTATATTAATTTTTGGAATTTTTTTGAGCCTAATTTATGAAAGAAATTAATTTTGACTTTACTATTGCTAGCGACGATGAATTTGAGGATTTAATAGCAGATATTGGCTTTGAAAATAATTCCCCCTTCACGCGAAATTTTACAATGTTTATTTAGTATGAAAGATGATCCCCAATGCTCGCAGCTCCTTTAGGCTTAATTTTCGTTGTCAAATATCTCTTAAGCTGCAAAAATTGCTTCAAAATTAAAGTGATTGTTTCTATGGACGAGATATTAAATTATTCAGGAACGTTTTATGACAGATGAAGGTTTGACAGAAGAAGGCTTGACAGAAGTAAGCTTAAAAGCAATGAAGGAAGAAATAGCTCATATGGATCGTGCAGTCATTCAGAGGAGCGAAGAAGATGGTCAATTGCTTAAGATTATGAAGGACAAGCTCTCCGATTTCACAAAGGGGCAGATTTTACTCAAAGAGTTAATGCAAGATCTAAATGCCCTCAAGAGGAGTTTAAGAGAAAAAAATCGGTACTGGGAAAGGCAATTTATTTTGTGCTGCACCGATTTGGAGATAGCTCACGAAATGATTTTTAAGGATGGAAATAAGAAATTATTTCCCGGCGATCAAGAGATTTTAGATCTCGTGATGACAAGAATATTGAAAGTGATCTCAGTCAGGCAAGAATATGGCGAAGAATGGCTCCTATCTCATTTTGGGGTCAAAATTTTCGAGATAGAAAATTATCCAGATTTGTACACACCACCTCTCTAAGGAAGAAATGCTCTTTTTCAAAAATGATGGACATACTGTTTGGAGTTTTATTTAAATATTTACAGAAAATGAGGGGGTATACTAGAATCGTGCTCAAAATTTTCCTTGCATTTCTTGAAAAGATATTGCAAGACACATTTTTCATCGCAACAGTTATTGGAGTCTTGCAGGATGAGTAATTACGAATTTGATTTGCGACAATTGGAATTGATGTTGCAACAAGTGAACAGTTTTGAAAATGGTCAGATCAATTTATTTTTTCTCCACACAACTCTTGAGTACCTGATGTCTGTCATGGAGGATTTGGATGGGGGATTTCGGCTTTCTGTCGTTGATAAGCTGGAGATTTTTCAAACGTTGCGGGTTGACATTGCAAATGGTTTGGAAGAAGCTCATGGACAACTATTGATCGAAGGTAGAGAGTTAAGAAGTTTGGTTCTTGCCGCGATCGATGAAATGAAACTGAAAGCTGTGTAAGAAATTCAACGCAAAGCTCCTTGCCGGAGGGGCAATAGAGTGGTTTTGTCTTTGACATACTCCGGTTTTTTGGAAAAACCGGATTTTTCATTAAAGTTTTCTTTTATTTCACAATAAATTCAATTTCTGATATACTTTTAATTTTGCAAAAGGCAACTATGTCTCATTCTTTAGAAGACTTTGGCCCAATCCGTTCTACCCTATGGCCCATCTATTCGCATGAGCTCCGCAAGGTGCTCCCTATGCTGTTCATGCTGTTTTTTATCTGCTTCAACTACAGCATATTGCGGAATATGAAAGACTCCTTAGTTGTGACTGCGTCTGGTGCTGCAGTTATTCCATTCATTAAAGTTTGGGTCATGCTGCCCACAGCCGTTTTGCTCACGTTTGTATTTGCGCGACTATCGAACAAATATAGCCTCGAACGGGTTTTCTATATCATGATCTCCATGTTCCTCATATTCTTTACTCTTTTTGCCTTCGTCTTGCATCCCTTAAGGGACTATTTGCACCCAACAGCCTTTGCGGCCTCATTGCAGACTAGTTTGCCTGCAGGGCTTAGAGGGATGATCTCCATGTGCTGCAATTGGTCATTTACTATTTTCTATGTGATGTGCGAGTTGTGGAGTACCAGTATTCTGACGGTGTTATTTTGGGGATTTGCCAATGAGATCACAACCGTTGTAGAAGCGCGTCGTTTTTATGGTGTTTTGGGTGTTGGAGCGAGCTGCGCGGCGATCATTGCGGGGCAGACAGCTAACTTTTTTGCTTCATTTGAGCAATCTGCTGCTTATACACAGGATGAAGCTTGGGGTCAAATTATGAGAGTTCTCATTGCCCTCGTGGTCGTTTGTGGTATAGTGACAATGGCCATCTTTCGCTGGATGAGTCGTCGCGTGTTAACAGATCCTTGTTTTGATGAGTTTCATGATGTAAAGAAAATAGCCCGGGAAAAGAGCAAGCTTTCAATAATTGAGAGCTTTTCCTATCTTTCGAATTCAAAATATTTGATCTGTATTGCCATTCTTGTCGTTGCTTACAATCTCGTTATCAATATGACAGAAGTACTTTGGAAGGATCAGTTGTCCCGGCTTTATCCTTCTCCACAAGAATACAACATCTATATGAATAATCTTACCTCTGCTATTGGAGTATGCGCTACGCTGACAGCTCTGTTCATGGCGAGGATTATCAATAGGCTGGGATGGACGCGCACGGCGATTATTACCCCTCTGATGATGGCGTTAACCTCTATCGGATTTTTCTCCTTCTTTCTATTTCAAGATCATTGGGCCATATCATTCCCTGCAATTATGGCTGGAGGCGCCCCGCTAGTCATCGCTGTCTTTTTTGGAGCTGCGCAAAATTGTTTAAGCAAAGCGGCGAAATACTCTGTCTTTGATGCCACAAAAGAGATGTCTTTTATCCCATTGAGCTATGAATGTAAGCTCAAGGGCAAAGCAGCGATCGATGGAGTTGGCTCACGAATTGGAAAATCAGGAGGCTCCCTCATGTATCAGGGCCTTTTGATGTTCTTCGGAACAATAAGTGCGAGTGCGCCATATGTCGCGTGTATTCTCGCTGTTGTGTTGGTTCTTTGGATGATCGCTGTCAGGGTGTTGGGAAGGCAATTTAATGATCTCGTTGCCTCTCAGGAAGCACAAAAAGTGCACCCAACTTCGAAGGAATTCAAACCAAAGCCTCAGCAGTCTTACTAGCAGCAAGATTTTACCACAGAGATCACGGAGACCACAGAGAGAAGAAGAGAAGCAGGGAGCTTTGCGTTGAATTTTTTTACTAAGACTTACCCTACTTAGCTTGATGTGCACTAATTTTTCTCTGCTCCCTTCTCTTATTCCCTCTATGATCTCTGTGGTAAAATCTTACAGAGATGATTTTTGATTGCAGCAAGACCAGGATTATTAGTATTATCTAAAAAATTGATAATACCACTGGCTTTCTATGAATCTATTCAATATATGCTCGCTCGTTACTTTGTCGATCCTCATACTCTCTTGTGATTCGAAGAAAGAAGAGCCTCCACCACCGACTGTAGACGTTACTGAATATGTAATCAAACCTCAAACAATTCCTATTGTATATAACTTTGTTGGCTTTGCAGAAAGTTCCCACCCTGTTGAGATTCGTGCGCGTGTAGAAGGATATCTCGATAAAATCGCCTATGGTGAAGGGCAGATCGTAGATGAGGGTGATTTATTATTTCAGTTGGACCCAAATCAATATGAGGCCAAAGTAGAGGCTGCTAAAGGGGAAGTGGCTAGGCAAGAGGCTATTTTGGAGAATGCCAAATTGACCGTGAATCGTCTCAAACCTTTATACGAACAGAAAGCAGCGAGTAAAAAAGATCTAGATAATGCCATTGCAAATCAACTTTCTGCACAAGCTTCCTTGCAGTCGGCAAATGCGCAGCTATTAGATGCTATGATCAATTTAGGGTATACGACCATAAAATCTCCTATCACAGGTGTGGCAGATCGATCTCGTTTCCGCGAAGGAGCATTGATCAATCCTGGCACGAATTCTCTTTTGACGACTGTTTCGGTCCTCAATCCCATTTGGGTTTATTTTTCAGTTTCTGAGAATGACATTTTAAGAGCCCGACAACAGCTTGCTGAACACAAAGTCCTATTCCCTGACCCTCAGGAAAGTATTACCACCCCAAAAGAAAATTCGTGGGAAGTTGAAGCGCTTATGAGCGATGGAAGTGCCTACGAGCATAAAGGGAAGGTGGATTTCAGCGCCCCTTCTTACAATCAAGGAACAGGAACATTATTAGCGCGCGCTGTTTTTCCAAATCCCGATGCAAACCTACGTCCAGGGCAATTTGTTCGAATTAACTTATATGGCGCTCAGCGTCCGAATGCCATTTTTGTTCCTCAGCGAGCTTTGCTGCAGAAAAAAGGGGGAATGTTTGCCTATTTAATCCATCAAGATGGCACAGTTTCTCCTCAAGACGTCGAATTGGGGGACTGGTATGGAAATTATCAAATCATAACACATGGATTAAAACCTGGGGACCGCATAGTCGTAGATGGAATCAATAAGATCTTTCCAGGAGTTACTGTAAAAGTGACTGGTGACTGGCAGGAATCGAAAAAAGAGCTTTCTGAAAATGAATCTGGCCAGGATGAGAAGAAATGATTTCAAGTTTCTTTATAGATCGTCCCATACTCTCCAGTGTGATTTCGATATTTATTTTTCTTGCTGGCATTACCTGCATGTTTTTACTGCCTATTGAGCAGTTTCCCAACGTGTTGCCTCCACAGATCAATGTGCAGACTTCTTATGCCGGAGCCAGTGCTCAAACAGTGGCCAATTCGATCGCTTCGCCGCTTGAGCAGCAGATCAACGGCGTGGAAAACATGATCTACATGAATTCCAATAGTTCCTCGACAGGAGATTATAATCTCAGTGTATTTTTCAACATAGGATCAGAGATTCAGCAAGCTTTAATCGATGTGCAAAATCAAATGAATATTGCCCTGCCATTATTACCTGAAGAGGTGCAGAGAGGTGGGGTGAGAGTTCTCAAGCAAACTCCTGCGATCTTATTAGTCATAGCTCTCCAGTCACTCGATGGACGTTATGACGAAATTTTCTTGAGCAATTATGCCACTGTCAATGTGGTTGAGGAACTGCAGCGTACCCCTGGCGTGAGCAGTGTTAAGATCATCAACGATCGCACCTATGCCATGCGTGTGTGGCTTGATCCCAATCTACTTGTGAAATATGGACTAACGGCTGGCGACGTTGCCGTAGCAATCCGAGATCAAAATGCCGAATATTCTGTGGGTCGTTTAGGACAAGAGCCTACAAGCGGTCCTACGGAACTTGCGATCTCAATAACAAGCGTCGGTCGTCTCTCCACACCAGAAGAGTTTCGCAATATTATTATTAAAGCAAACCCTGATGGCTCAATTGTCTTTATCAAAGATGTGGGAAGCGTGGAACTAGGGGCTCAAAGTTATGACGTTACCAGCAATCTAAACGGTATCCCAGCACTTTCAATCGGAATTTTTCAACAATATGGCGCCAATGCCTTACAGGTGGCTGATGAAATCAAGAAGAAGATGGCACATATAGCGAAGAATTTTCCTCAAGGGATCGAGTATTCCATCCCATATGACACGACAAAGTTCGTTTATGCTTCCATTCGAGAAGTGGTTAAAACAATATTTGAGGCAGCATTTTTAGTGATGTTAGTGGTTTATATTTTCCTTCAGAATTTTCGCCTCACTCTCATTCCATTGCAAGCGATGATTATCTCCATTGTGGGTGCCTTTCTAGGCATGTTAATTTTGGGGCTGTCTATCAATACACTGACACTTTTTGCCATGGTTCTTAGTATCGGAATTGTCGTCGATGATGCTATCGTGGTCATTGAAAACGTAGAACGACATATGCGTTTAAAAAAACAAAGCGCTAAAGAAGCGGCTCATTACGCCATGAAAGAAGTCTCTGGACCAATCATAGCCATTGTGCTGGTGCTGTGCGCAGTATTTGTTCCCGTTGCCTTTCTTGGAGGCATTGCGGGTCAGCTTTATAAACAATTTGCTCTCACAATCTCGATTTCTGTTTTCATTTCGGGCATTGTTGCTTTGACGTTAAGTCCCGCCCTTTCTGCCATCTTAATTAAGCTTCCAGAACATCCTTCGAAATTTACGATCTATTTTGATAAATTCTTTGGAAAAGTGACCGATTTTTATATTGGAGGAGCTCGGTGGCTTATCGTACGACCTATTTTGGGAATTTTGTCATTTTTAACGCTTTGTGCTTGTGTCCTTCTTTTATTTCGAATCATACCTACTAGCTTCGTTCCAAACGAAGATCAAGGATACCTCATCACCATGGTGAGTATGCCAGAAGGCGCCAGCCTCAATCGAACTGTGGCAGTTTCTGCTGAAACTGAAAAAATTGCCATTGAAAACCCAGCTATAGACCACTACTTTGAACTGACGGGCTTTAGTTTTATTGATGGTTTAAACAGGACGAATCAAGGGACAAATTTTCCTGTCTTTAAAGACTGGAGCGAAAGAACTAAGCCAAGTGAAAAAATCGACGCTATTATAAATGAACTTTCTGAAAAATTTAGAAAAATCCCTCAAGGACTCATTTTGCTGTTCAATCCACCTGCAATTCAGGGGCTTGGAACAGTGGGTGGTTTTGAGTTTTGGATACAAAACCGTGGTTCTGGAGATTATGCTTATTTAGAACAGATCACCCATAAATTTATTGCAGAAGCGAGCAAACGACCCCAGCTAGCGAACTTAATGTCGACCATCGACGCGAATACGCAACAGGTTTACATCGACCTTGATCGATCAAAAGCCCGCTCCCTCGGCGTTCCTATCAATGAAATCTACAACTCTTTGCAGGCCCTATTCGGTTCTTACTATGTGAATAACTTTAATAAGTTTGGCCGAGTCTACAGGGTTCTCATGATGGCTCAACCTGAATCGCGCAAAGACCCATTAGATATTGAACAGGTCTATGTAAGATCGAACACTGCTCAGATGGTTCCATTGAAATCACTAGTGACCTTAAGGAATGGTTCTGGACCTAGTTTGATCAGCCGTTTTAATGGATTCCCATCGGCAAAAATCAATGGAAGTGCTGCCATGGGATATAGCTCTGGAGAGGCTTTGACAACGATGGAAGAACTTGCTAAAGAAATATTTCCCAAAGATATTTCCTATGCTTGGGGCGGTGAGTCATACCAAGAAAAAGCCACTGGAGGAATCTCTTCTACTATGCTTATGGCTGGAGTTCTAATGGTATTCCTTATTTTGGCAGCCCTTTATGAAAAATGGAGCTTGCCGCTTGCAATCGTGCTGTCAGTTCCTTTTGGGATTTTTGGAGCGCTCGTTGCTATTTGGCTTGCAAGTATGAGCAACGATATTTATTTCCAAATTGGATTGATCACAATCATTGCGTTAGCAGCAAAAAATGCCATTTTAATCGTAGAATTTGCCATCATCAAACATAGAGAAGAGGGGCTTTCCATCATCGAAGCTGCCATTGAGGCGGGCAAAATCCGTTTTCGAGCCATCATCATGACATCGCTCACGTTTATTTTTGGAGTTATCCCTTTGGTGCTGAGCTCGGGTGCAGGAGCCAATAGCCGCCATTCTGTCGGGACGGGAGTTTTGGGTGGAATGATCGCCGCTACATTTCTCGCTGTATTCTTCGTTCCCCTATTCTTCCGATTGATTTTAGAGCGCTCAAGTAGCAAATCGATGATATCCGAAAATAACGTCGCGAGTTCTTTACCACAGAGATCACAGAGAGAAGGTGAAGAAGAAAAGGGAGATCACTAAAGTTGATGAATAACTTTTTATTATTTTTTGAATTTTTCTCTCCCCTCTCTGTAATCTCTGTGGTAAAAAAATCGCAACGTTACCCGA
The DNA here is from genome assembly GCA_013288825.1 of Chlamydiota bacterium. Lineage (GTDB taxonomy): Bacteria > Chlamydiota > Chlamydiia > Chlamydiales > Parachlamydiaceae > JABDBC01. Next base: position 12,389 of record JABDBC010000029.1, on the reverse strand, counting down.
AAATACACAGAAAAATCGCAAGGATGAGATACACTTGCATAGGTTGTGTGGCCGTCTTACTGATCCTGTGCAGCTGTTTTAAGCCGAATTATCAAAGACCTTGCCTTGACCTCCCTGAGCATTGGAGAATGCCCGCTGACGAAGGAAGCACTTTATGCAATTATCGGTGGTGGGAACAATTTGAAGACCCTGTGTTGAATCAATTAATTATTCTGGCTTTGCAAAATAACCAAGACCTAAAAGTTGCCATCAGTCGAGCCATCGAATATTATGCACTGGTAGGGATCACAAATGCAGCCCTTTGGCCTCAATTGACAGGCAACCTCAACTACAATCGATCAGAATCCTCAGTTTCTATTCCCTTAAGTATACCTCCAGGGGTTCCACGCATAGATAACAACTATCAAGCCTCCTTTAATTTGTCCTGGGAGCTAGATTTTTGGGGAAGGCTTTTAAGTGCCTCTGAGGCAAGTTATGCGGACTTATTTGCACAAGTTGAAGCTCGGCGTGCTTTTGTGTTAAGCCTTGTGAGTTCCGTTGCAAATGATTACATCATCCTCCGTTCGTTGGACGCGCAGCTTGAAATTTCAAAAAACACTCTCACATCCCGATTGGAGTCTCTAAAATTGGCCGAAGATCGCTTTAATCTCGGCGAAACCTCGCAGATTGAAGTACGACAAGCTGAGTCTGAAGTAGAAATTGCTGCCATCCGCGTCATTGAATTTGAAAGAGCTATTCCGCAGCAAGAAAATCTGTTAAGCGTGCTTATCGGTGAGAATCCACGGCATATCGAACGAGGACTCACTATAGAATCGTTTCAACGTCCCTTGGAAATACCTGCAGGCCTCCCTTCTGATTTGCTTACGCGACGACCTGATATCATGCAAGCCGAAGATCTTCTCATTGCAACCAATGCCCGTATCACTGAAGCCAGGGCTTTATTTTTTCCGCAGATAAGCTTGACAAGTATGTATGGAAGTCAAAGTGATCAGATAAAAAGCTTTTTAACAAGCCCAGCTGAAATGTGGTCATATGGATTGACTGCTATTCAAACTATTTTCGACGCAGGGCAAATTGTTTATCGTGTAAAGGTGGCAGAAGCCCGCCGCGAAGAAGCCCTTCACGCCTATAAGCAAACCATATTGAATGCCTTCCGCGAAGTTGAGGATAGCCTCATTGCATACAAAAAGAACCTGGAATTAGTCTATGAGCATAGGCGGCAGGTGAGAATATTAAAGGATTATCTCAAACTTGCCACCTTAAGATATAATGAAGGGGAAATCGATTATTTGAATGTTTTAGATGCTGAGCGATCGCTTTTCGATGCAGAATTGCAGCTTGCACAGGCCCATGCAGACTCATTTATGGCAATTGTTGATCTTTACGGAGCTCTTGGCGGAGGATGGGTTGTGGATGCCGACGACATTGCACTCGCATCAGAACAGTAGAAGGACGACATTTTAGTCATGAACGCACCCGAAGAAAGGACAAGGGACCTAAAGGACATAAGGGACAAAGGACGTAACTTCCGCAGTTACCCCTAGAAGATTCTGCCCCAGATGATGGTTGTGGGTAATGGGCAGGGCTAAGGCAGGGTAGGAAAAGTCCGAGGGCTTTGCTGCCTAAGTTCTTACCTAATAATGTTCATTATTATGAACGTTAAATAGCTTAATGTTCAGAAAAATGAACAATAGCCTCATTTTTGAAAAAAAATTAAACGATTCTATCAAATCAACAGCAATGAAATCGAACGCATGGCTTCTGCATTTGAACATGAAGACCTTGCCCAAGCTTTAAGCTTTTAACTGCCGTTTCTAAGTAGCTGTAGGAAAAAAAGAAGTAACCGTTTAATGATAGGGGTATGGCAGCACCAACACCAATAGCTTCGCCCAGTACTTCAAGCGCTCTATCTACATCTTCTCCAAAAAGCTTAAATATTGAAGGTTCAGAAAGCTTCATGGTTAGAAGTGGCATATGGTTAGCTCGTAAATTTTCTTCTAATGTCGCTAGTACGAGCACCAGCCCTCCCCCAATTTATAGCCTTACACAACCGCTTGCACCTATTGATTACATTGCTACTGATCTTTTGCTTACAATCCTCTACAATTTAAATGTCCAAGAGTTCTCAAAAGTACGTTGTGTTTGCAGAAGATGGTCCAAATGTATGGTCATGGCATATTTAATGAACTGTACTACAGCGTATTTCAATTTCAGTAAACATAAAGTATTCATACCAAGATTATTTCCCCAAAGAACACGTTACGCTTTAACAACCTTAGGTCTGGAATTGCCCCTTCAAGAAACAAAATTATTTTCTGACAAACTGAGTTCAAGTTATGAAAAATTGCTAAATCGTATTCTTAGTTGTTCTCCCAACGTTACAACCTTACTAGTTGTCAAATGTGGTGCAAGGGCAATCCAATTTCTGATTCAAAATTTACCACAAATTAGACATTTGACTATGATCGATTGCCCAGTTGATAAAGGACTTGGAGATTATTTAAATCTGCGTCAGGATTTGAATATTTCACTAGTCATGACAGAAAGGTTATTTTTTCCCTATACTGCTGCCATCGAAAATATATCAACTCTTGAAGTGTGTAGAGAAACGGCTCCTCTTGATGCCACGCTAACTTTCAGAATGCAGAGATCTCTTCCTCCTCCACAGCGTCTAATACTTTTAGATATGCCAATCACTATAGCATTGTTGGAGCAGATATGTCACGTTAGAGATGTGGAATTTAGGAACTGTTTTAAGAATGATGACAGCCTTAATGTGGCATCGATGGAACATATTTTTAGGGTAACTTCGAAAGTTGAAAATATTCGCATTATAAGCGATGACAGGGGAGATACCTTAGTTAGTTCAATAAAGGAGTTGTTTGCTATTCTAAACAGTCCCACTTTGCTTACCGCAGATCTTAGAAGAATGAAAGGGCTCGATGTTGAAAAGTTGAAAACGTTTAGGGAGTCATTTTCCACTAAAAGAGTGTTGTTATCTTCTGAAGCACTTCCTTAAGGTGCAATTCCCTCAGCAATTCCCTCTAAAACATCTCTATTTAACGAAACTTATAATCCCCTCTGCGTCTCCCCGCCTCTGCGTCTCTGCGTTAATCATTATAACGAATTTAACGCAGAGACGCAGAGACGGGGAGACGCAGAGGGAATTATAAGTCATTAGAGCTATATTTAATCCCCTTGGACGAAACTAAACCAATCTTTTTTTATATAATAATTTAGTTGCTTCAATATTCGATACTTGATTTTTAATGACATTTAATCAAATTGTGTGTATAATAATGTTAATAAACATTAATTGAGGGGGTTTATGTCGTCAACATTAGCAGTAGCAGTTAGTTCAACACATCCCTCAAGTGCTAGTAGTTCAAGCTCTTCCTCGCCGACAGGCCCAGCTCTCGTAAGTCCAGTTAGTGGGATGGCGCGATTAGGAATTGGTTTAGCTAGCTTTATAATGCCTCATATTCCAGCGTCTCCCACTCGTATCCCTTGCAAAAAGCCAACTTTTGAGACTGTCCCAGATGTGGTTTTGGATATATTTTTTTCGATGTTAAGCGAGATGGACCAGCTCAGGTTAATGAGCTGCTCCAGAGGATCAGTGAGAGCATATATCCACAGTGCTTCTAATGCCTATTTGCCTTTCTGCAGACTAAAATCCTTTCTTCCAAGTGTATTTCCGGATGGTATTCTATACCCCAAATTAAGACAAATGCGCATTAAATTGCCATCAGTAGAAGAAAGAACCCTCTCAAAAAAACCTACGGAGGGTTACAAAAAATTAATTGGACAGATCTCAGCCAGCTGTTCTGAGATTGCTCATTTGGAGGTTGTCAACGGCGACTCTAGAGCAATTCAATGTCTGATTCAAGAAAAATTGCCAAAGCTTAAGGAGCTAACTTTAGTAGGTTCTTATTATTTTGATGAATATTTTATTAAATACTTAAATGAAGGACGTTCAGATTTATTAGTTAATGTGATATTAACACAAAAAATATACTCCGCTAATGTTTCATTAATTAGAAATATCGGCATTCTTGAAGTTACCGAACACCTTAGAATACTTGATGCAACCCTGACTGCCAGGTCACAAATGGAACTGCCTTCTCCAAGAACAATAGTTTTAAGAAAAGTTCCGATCGACATTCATTTATTAAAAATAATAAGTCAGGCTAACCATTTAGAGTTATTTAATTGTTCTAAAATCCATCAGGGAATAGGAGAGGAGGACTATGTAGAATATGTAGATAATATTTTTCAACATCATTCAAAAGTTGAAAATATTGTGATAGCGAATGATGGACCAATTGAACTTTTTAAAATTGGTGAGTTAGTTGCTATTCTCAAAAGTCCTGTTCTACGCCATGCAAAATTCCCAGGGCTTGATGATTTTGCTGTAGACTTATTGACAACCCGTCGCCATTTATATTCCCACGTGAAATGGATTGTTTAAGTTCTCAATTCCCAATTGGTTCCTAGCGTAACCCCTGTCATTGTTGAAAGATTCAAATGACGAATGCAGTCGCGCGGTGGGTAGACGTGAAGTTTTAGCGATAAGGCATCGTTTATGATGCTTTTCCGATTATGGATGAGGCTTTCAGGTTGGATCAAATATTCCCCTTCATATAGCAATGCAGCGGGGATTGTAAAGCTCACTTTTTTGAGTCCACCCTGATTAAATAAGTCGGAAGTCAGTTTATTATCGCAAGTGTATGCTTTCCCCAAACAATGTCCCCGGTGATTCCAAACGCTCAATCCCATGACCAAATCTGAAATGGGCTGAAGTACAAAATACTCCATTTCTACGCGGATGGGTTCGTCTTGATAAAAGAAATCGCGAGTAGGTTCTTCTGGCATTAAAGAAATACTGTGGAATCTGAGATGCTCATCGCCCACATCACCATTCCATTGCAAGGTGTGCTGTGAACAGGTTTTCATATATTTTGTGATGCACTGTTCAATAGATCCAAACTCTTTCAAATGGCCAGATTCTAAAAGTAATCCTTTGTTACATAGTCTTGAGACGGATCCCATATCATGGCTGACAAATAGGACAACGCGGCCGAGATGGCTTAAATCATCTAGTTTTTTTAAGCACTTCTCTTGAAATTTTGCATCTCCAACAGCCAAGACCTCATCCACAATTAGAACATCTGGATCCAAGTGGGCGGCAATCCCAAAGCCGAGGCGGGTGTGCATCCCGCTTGAAAAGCGCTTTACAGGGGTGTCAAGGAACTTTTCTGCCTCGGAAAAAGCGACGATTTCATCGAATTTCGACTTGATTTCTTGCTTTGACATTCCCAGGATTGCACCGTTAAGAAAAATGTTTTCCCTGCCTGTGAGTTCAGGGTGGAAGCCTGTACCGACTTCTAGTAGGCTTGAAACGCGGCCTCTAATTTTAATCGAGCCTGTGGTGGGATCGACAATGCGTGCCAAAATTTTTAGAAGAGTCGATTTTCCAGCGCCATTTCTCCCGATAATGCCTACACGATCCCCTTGTTCTAGAGAAAAATTGATCTCTTGAAGAGCCCAAAACTCCTCTTTAGATGATTTTGAAGGGATTTTATTTTTGGAATAGGGGTTTTTGAAGGCAGCGAGGCATTTCTTTGCCTTTCTAGATAATGTCTCGACAAGGGTTAAATAGGAGCCGGGGGGCAAGTGAGAGATCTGATATTTTTTCGAGATATTTTGGACTTCGATAATAGATGGCATAAGTTAGATTTGATCCGCAAAAGTTCTTTCCATTTTTCTAAAATAGCGATAACCAGAGACAAGAAGTAGCCCTGTGATCACGGTAGAGAAGATAACGGAGTATTCCATCATAGGATAGCTGATTCCAAAGAAGACCCATCGAAAGGAGTCAATTATTCCCACCATCGGGTTTAAAAAATAGAGCAATCTCCATTCTTCAGGAACAAGAAAAGTGCCATATCCTACCGGTGAGAGAAACATTCCAAATTGGACTACAAAAGGGACAACAATCCTAAAGTCGCGGTATTGAACAGTGAGAGCGGATAGCCAGAAACCGATTCCCATGCAGAGGAGCGTTAGGAGGATCAGAGCAAAGGGAAAAGCCAGAAGTGTGAGGAGATCGATTCCACCAAAAAAAGCTCCTAAAAGTAATAGAAGCCCCATTGTAATGGCAAATTCCAGATATTGGACAATGATTTGGGATAATGGAATCAGCATCCGAGGAAAATAGACCTTAGACACTAGCGTAGCGTTATTTACAAGGCTATTGCAAGTATCAATGATTGAGTTGGCAAATAGTTGCCAAGGGAGCATGGCAGCGAGTACAAAAAGTGGATAGCTGATATCTCCCGAGGGGAATTTTGCGATGCGGCCAAAGAGAAATGCAAATACTGCCATGTTGAGCAAAGGTCGAAGCAATGCCCATGTGACACCGAAAAAAGCTTGTTTATAGCGGACTAGAAGATCGCGCCAGGCAAAAAAGTAGAGCAACTCGCGATAGCGATAAATATCTTTGAGGTATTCTTTTTGAATGCGATTGGCTTCAATGATAACTTCTTGGGAATGAGGTGTATTTGTCATGTCGATTGCCTAACTTCTGTTGGCAACTATCATAAGCAGTCTTGCCATTTATTTCCCGCTAAAAAGTAACGGGATAGCCAAGGCATAGCATCAGACTAAAGCAAGAACCATCCTGGGGAGCAACGAATGGGCATTTTTAGCAAGAATTTGAGCGGCCTCGCTCCAGCCATTTCCGGGTCCATTTTACCAGGCCAACGGCCTGACGTATAAAAGCCTAGGGCAACGCCCTAGGTACGTCCAGAGTTGATTCTCAGGCTGAAAGCCTGACGTATGGTGTACAAAATCATGTTAATCCCACAGACATCTCTCATCAATGGAACCCGATTGAGTTGGGGGATCTCAGGGTATTAATCTTGCAAGGGTTGAGTTTTGTGATGTTCCTTTTGGTTTGAAATATATGTCATCCTGAAATGGAATTTGTTTCTCATCAACTGAGTTTGCTATACACCAGGCTTTCAGCCTGAGAATCAGCTCTGAACGTACCTAGGGCGTTGCCCTAGGCTTTTATATTTCAGGCCGTTGGCCTGAAAAAATGGGCCCCAGAAATGAGGGGAACGAAAACGCAAAAATTCTCGCATATTCTGTCCATTCGTTGCTCCCCAGAACCGTCCGAGTAAAGAAGTAACAGGATTTGGTGTTGTTCTGAAAAACCGTTCTGTTTTAAACTCGCGGTTTTCAACCCAATATTTTGTTTATGAAACATCTTTTTTTATTCATCACACTGTGCTTTGTACAATGCTCTGCACCCCTTCTTGAGGCTCTTACTGTCGAAGAAGTGCCCATAATACCGTACAAAAAAAATAAACCCACGGGAAAGGGAGAAGTTGCTGTCTGCGCCATTTTCAACAATGAAGCATCCTATTTAAAAGAGTGGATCGAGTACCATCGGATAGTCGGTGTTTCCCATTTTTTTCTCTACAATAACTCAAGCTCAGATCATTATCTGGCTGTTTTAAAGCCTTATATTGCCGATGGAATTATAGAATTATATGATGTGCCTATCGATTGCGAACAATTTGTGGATGGCCCCATCTCTTTTAATTTTGTGCAGACGTGTTGCTATAATCATGCCATCAATCTAGCCAAGAAGCACTATAAATGGATTGCAGTGATTGATTCCGATGAGTTTATTTTTCCTGTGAGTTCTGTCACTTTGACTGAATGTCTAAGAAAGTACGACCGTGTTTCAGGTCTGATTGTCTTTTGGCAAATTTATGGTACTTCAGATGTTTGGGAGCTAAAACCGGGCGAATTAATGCTTGAGAAATTGCTCTACAAATTTCCTACAAACTATCGGGAAAATTGGCTGTTCAAATCAATAGTGCGTCCAGAGCATGCGGTGTGTCAGGACCAACATTGGACAAAAACCCCTTCACAAGTCTATCCAAATCGTGTGAGGTTCACCCATTTTCCAAATTTTAAAGAACTCCCCATCGATCAGATCAGAATCAATCACTATAGCTTTCGTACAGGAAGTTTTTTTGAAAATGTCAAGAAGAAGCGATATCAAAGATGGGGCTACAATTGGTCCGATGAGGAGCAGAGAGAAAGAATGAACCTCGCAAACTCTGTATATGATCCAGTGATGTTAAAATTTATGCCAGCGCTCCGAAAAAAAGTATTTAAGGATTAGTGTTAACTATGAAAATGCTACGAAAATTTATCTTAAGTTTGTCTATTGTTTGTTGCCTTTGTGTAAATCAACTCGCAGGGATTGTGTGCGAAGACGTTCCGATTATTCCAAGTCAATTAAACATCGTCGGGAACCGCAAGGGAACAGTTGCATTAGCTGCAATTTTCCAAAATGAAGCCCAATTTCTGAAAGAGTGGATCGAATATCACAGGATGATTGGCGTGTCCCATTTCTATCTCTATAATAATCTAAGTAATGATGGCTACTTAGGCATTTTGAAGCCCTATTTGGAACAAGGGATTGTAGAGTTATTCGATGTACCATTCGATTCCTCCTTAATGAGAGATGGAGCCGTCACCCATAATTTTGTTCAAGTCTGCTGTTACAACCATGCTTTAGAAATTGCAAAATCAGCAAATAAATGGCTTGTTGTCATCGATACAGATGAATTTGTATGTCCCATGCAGTCAAGGAATCTCGTTTCTTTCTTAAGAAATTATCGAGGTGTCGGCGGCGTTGTTGCCTATTGGCAAATTTTTGGGACCTCAGGAATCTGGGACATTGGGCCAGGAGAACTCCTTATCGACAAACTCACACATAAATATCCGCAAAATTATGATGAAAATTGGCAGTTTAAATCGATCGTTCGTACGAAATATGCTGAAGGATTCTATGATCCCCATTGTTGCAAATATATCGAAGGCAAATTTTCAATTTCCCCGAACTACCAAATGTTTAGACATGGAAAACCCTATCCAGAAATCCCTGTAGACACTCTTCGCATTAATCATTATACCTTCAGAACTGAAAGTTTTTATCAAAAAGTGAAAAAGCCAAGAAAGGCTATGTGGGGCTTTGTACCGTCACCTGAACATGAGGAAGAGTTTAAAAGACTCTCCAATTCGGTTGAGGATTTGAGCATGCAGAGATTTGTTGAGAGATTAAAGATAAGGGTTTTCCTCAAATGACACAAGAACCCGTCTTAGTAGTTGATCGCTTGACGACCCAAATGATGTTTGGAAGGGTTTTGTGTAAAATTGTCGAAGACATTTCTTTTAAACTATACCCAGGTAAAACACTTGCCCTTGTTGGGGAATCTGGCTGTGGAAAGACCATAACAGCTCTTTCTATTATGCGGATCATCCCCACCCCTCCTGCATTGCCCTCTCAAGGACAAATTTTTTTTAAAGGCAAAGACCTCTTAAAATTGTCTGAGAGTGAGATGCGGAAGATCAGAGGCGCCCGCATTGCAATGATCTTCCAAGATCCCATCAGTGCGTTAAATCCCGTTTTCACGGTAGGCAATCAGTTGATTGAAGTGGCTGAATTGCATCTTAAAATCTATGGCGATGAAGCCATAGAGCGTGCTGTGAAAATTTTAGATGAGGTCGGCATCATCGCACCCAGAGAATGTCTTTCAGCTTATCCACATCAATTGTCCGGAGGAATGAAGCAGCGAGTCATGATCGCAATGGCACTGATGTGTGAGCCAGATATTTTGATTGCAGATGAGCCTACAACAGCCCTAGACGTAACTATACAGGCTCAAATTCTCGCTTTGATCAAGGAACTGCAAACTCGTATGAATATGGCTGTACTATTGATTACGCATGATATGGATGTTGTTGGAGAAGTTGCTGACGAAGTGATCGTCATGTATGCATCGCAAGTAATGGAGCGAGGTTCTTCAAAGCAGGTCTTCACAACAATGTCACATCCTTACACTCTTGGTTTGTTCCAATCAAGGCCAACTTTAAACACTCCAAGAGGAAAACTAAAGGCTATTCCCGGCACTGTTCCACATCCTACAAATTATCCAGAGGGGTGTCGATTCCACCCACGATGCCCTTTCATGATGCCAAAATGCAAACATGGGAATGTTCCAGATTTTGAAATCCATCACGAAAAATCCCATAAAAGTAAATGCTGGCTGTACGATGAAAGTGAAGAAAGTCGTTTAAAGTTGCTTCAAAGGAATCGTAATGACTAAACCTCTCCTGGAAGTCCATCAACTAAAAAAGTACTTTCCTATCATGGCTGGTGTTCTAAGACGCAAGGTGGGGGATGTTAAGGCTGTTGATGACGTGGACTTTGTATTGGAAGAGGGGGAAATTCTCGGAGTAGTCGGTGAGTCAGGTTGCGGAAAAAGCACCATGGCACGCGCAGCGATACGATTAATCGAGCCTACAGCGGGAACTGTAAAATTCCAAGGTCGTGATCTCTTATCGCTGAATCCTAAGGAATTGCGCCAAGTGCGAAAAGAGATTCAGATGATCTTTCAAGACCCTTTTGCATCATTAAATCCCCGGTATACTATTGGAGAAAGCATTGGAGAAGCATTGCTATATCATCAGTTTGTTGCCAATAGGAATGAGCTGCAAGATCGCGTTGTAGAGATTTTGGGTAAAATTGGCCTCGGTCCAGATTCAGCAGCCAGATATCCCCATCAGTTCTCAGGAGGTCAGCAGCAGCGCATTTGCATTGGACGGGCAATAGCAATGAATCCCAAGCTCATTGTTTGTGACGAAGCTGTTTCTGCTCTTGACGTTTCAATTCAAGCACAGATTTTAAACTTACTGATTGAGCTAAAAGAAACGTTAGGATTAAGCTACTTATTCATTTCGCACGATCTTTCGGTCATTTATCATATTTGTGATCGAGTTTTAGTGATGTTTGGAGGTAAGATAGTGGAAAGAGGTTCCGTCAAGAGTGTGTTTCATAATCCTCAACACCCTTATACACAAACTCTTTTGGCAGCCATTCCACGTCGAGCTACACATGACGAGCCACAGGTTCATAACATTTGAAATAGAAACAAGGAGTTGCAATGGAGTACGTTCAGACAACATTAGATGCCATTCGAAACGCGATTTGGGGCATTCCCCTGTTACTTCTTCTTTTAGGCACTGGCGTCTATCTCACTTTTCTATTAAAAGGGGTCCAATTTCGATATCTAGGATATGCAATCAAACAAGTTTTTGCAAAACAACATGCCGATTCCGAAGGGGACATCAGCCACTTTGAAGCCCTGATGACATCTCTTGCAGGCGCTATCGGAACAGGGACAATCGTTGGAGTTGCCACTGCTGTGACTTTAGGAGGCCTTGGCGCCATGTTTTGGATGTGGGTCACTGCTTTCTTTGGAATGGCCACTAAATACGCAGAGTCACTTTTGGCTGTGAAATATCGGGAACTTGACTCTCGCAATGAAATGATTGGCGGGCCAATGCAATATATTGAAAGAGGACTTGGATGGAAATGGATGGCCGCAGTCTTTGCCATTTTAGGAGCTATTGCAGCAATTGGTACTGGAAACCTAGTACAGGTCAATTCGATTGCGGAAGCCGTCAATGAAACATGGGCCTTTGATCCCTGGATCACGGGCGTTGTTTTGGCAATCCTCACAGGTATTGTGATCATGGGTGGGGTTAAAAGCATTGGTCACGTTGCAGGAATTCTCGTTCCAATCATGGCCATATTCTACATTATTGGCGGATTGGTCATTATTGTGCTGAACTATAGTGAAATACCAGGGGTGTTCTCAAACATATTCTATAGCGCCTTTAATGGACAGGCAGCTGTCGGAGGGGTCGCTGGAGCCAGTGTCATGATGGCCATACAAATGGGTGTTTCGCGAAGTGTATTTTCAAACGAGGCTGGTTTGGGGATTTCTTCGATTGCCGCAGCAGCAGCCCGCACAGATTCTCCTGGAAGGCAAGCGATGATTAACATGACAGGTGCTCTTCTTTCAACAATTATTGTTTGTACGATTACGGGGCTCGTCCTTGGTGTAACAGGGGTCATTGGAACGACACATTCTTCAGGAAATGCTGTGACTGGGGCGACATTAGCGCTTAGAGCTTTTGATACATTGCCAGGGGGGATGTATATTGTCACAATTGGTTTGATACTATTTGCATTTACTACAGTTATTGCGTGGGCCTATTATGGTGAAAAGTGTTGTGAGTATCTTTTTGGGGCTCGTTCTGTGATAATATATCGCATATTGTTTACGTTGCTTGTGATTCCTGGAGCAGCCTTAAAAATTGAGATGGTTTGGAGTTTTGCCGATGCAATGAATGGACTGATGGTGATTCCGAATCTTCTGGCATTAATAGGGTTGTCAACAGTGATAGTGAAGGAAACCCGTCGATTCCTACAGCAAGTTCAGGAAGAGCAGAAAGCGTAA
>JABDBC010000028.1 GCA_013288825.1 Chlamydiota bacterium | reverse complement strand
CGTTTCTGAAACAATCGAAAACAGACCTCTTACATCAAAAGCGACCCGACTCAGTGTCTGGCAACAAAACAACAAGAGCTGGCAAATGATAGCTCATGCAGTTCTTATCCCTGTGCCCCCTCCACTCAGTACAAAGTAGGACACTATGGAATTCACAGAAATCCCCAATTTAAAAAACAAAGTTTCCCGCATTGGATTGGGAACTTGGTCTATCGGAGGCTGGTTGTGGGGCGGCACAGATGAAAAAAATGCAATTGCCACCATTCGTCATGCCCTGGAAAGCGGCATCAATTTGATAGATACCGCTCCAGCATATGGTCTTGGAGTATCGGAAGAGATTGTTGGGAAAGCATTAAAGCAACATGGAAACAGAGAGCGCGTTGTTATTGCAACGAAAGTTGGTCTAAACTGGAAGGATCAGCAATTGTTTCGCGACTGTCGTAAAGAAAGGATTAGAAAGGAAATCGAGGACTCATTAAGAAGGCTTCAGGTAGACTATATCGACTTATATCAAGTGCATTGGCCAGATCCCGAAACTCCGATTGCAGAAACCGCAGAAGTGATGAGACAGCTACTGAAAGAAGGGAAAATTCGTGCGATCGGTGTGAGCAACTATTCTGTCGATCAAATGGGAACGTTCCAAAAAATAACTCCTCTCCACTCTGTTCAACCCCCCTTTAATCTATTCGAAAGAGAAACTGAAAAAACGATCTTGGCGTATTGTAAGGAAAAACACTTAGCCACTTTGGGTTATGGCTCCCTTTGCAGAGGCCTACTTACAGGAAAAATGGGTCTAGATACTCAATTTCACGGCGATGATTTGCGCAAGTCCGATCCTAAATTCCAACAGCCACGTTTTAGCCAGTACTTGAAATGCGTCGAACGCCTTGATCAATGGGCGCAACAACACTATCAACGCACAGTACTGTCTCTAGCTATTCGTTGGGCTTTAGATAAAGGAATCAACATTGCCTTATGGGGAGCACGCAAGCCTGAACAACTGGATGCCATCTCAACTGTTTGGGGATGGAAGCTAACGCCTCAAGACTTTAAAGAGATTGACGACATTCTAAAAGAAACAATTTCCAAGCCACTCGGACCAGAATTTATGGCCCCGCCATCGCGAAAGGAAATTCTCCAGCATGCAGGATAATTTCTTTTACGTAGGAGTAGGAGGCCTTGCAATAATGGCCTTTTTCTTACGTTTTAAGATGACTTTTGCAGCCAAATCATTCATATCATGCATGAGCTTATCGCCTTCCTCTTCATTTTTCACTCCGATCACATATGCCATTACCCCTGGCAGTGCGACAGATTTAGCAACTTTGTATGCCTTCTCTGACGACTCTAAAGCTACCTCACTCACAAAGGCTTTAACATGTCGTTAACTTCAGACATTTCATGGTAAAAATCAGGAATAGCTTCCCCTACAGCTGTCATAAAACAACTCCTATAAACAACAACTCCTTACGTTATTAATTATAATTAATATTTAATAAATAGTTAATGTTATATTGTTACTGTTATTTGATAGTATGTTTTATAGCAGGTGTATTTTTAGACATGTTCAAATTTATATTATAAAATGCTAATAAATTATTAAAACTACTAAAAACACAAAAAAGCACAAAAAAGTATTTACTTTTAATTTTCAATTAAATATAATCTAGTTTTAATTAATTTAGTTTTGTGATTTTATTGTAACATGGTAAAATATGAAGATTATAAATAAAGATGATAATATGATTCTTTGGAGAGTTGGAATGATTCCAATGATAGGCTTTGCATCAGGGCCGTCTAGAATGATCGGAGGCGCTCTACAAGTAGTTGTCAATGCTATCATCGCAATATTTTTGTTGATAAAACTGAGCTACGACTTGATAGCAACAGGTAGCGGAAAACGTACACTAAGAGTGATGTTAAGCGTGTTGCGAGATTTATCAGTAGGAGGGTTGCATATTGTTCGTGGGATTTATGAAACAATTCCATTTACATCAATTATAATATTTGAGACTGAGAAGCAGAGATATTATGTTCCTAATGGAGATAACCCCTTTAGTTGGAAGAAAAAAAACAAATATCTTAATTGCAAACTAATTTATTACACTACTAAAATTAGTAAATAGTTTAAAAACACTTAACAAGAGGTGAAACATGAAAATAATAAACGCAGATATCAATCAAGGCCTTTGGGAAATAGGCAAGGCTCCAATTATTGGATTCGTGTCAGGTCCAGTTAGAGCCTTAGGAGGCGCACTACAAGTGGTGGCCAATGCGGTCCTAGCACTATTTTTGTCTATACCAAGCTTTTGCGGCTTGATCAAAAAAGATAGTAATTGGCACGTGTCAAAATTGATTCGAGATTTATCAGTTGGTGGTTTGCATATCCTTCGCGGCATATATGAAACACTTCCACTTACATCTTTCATTATTAAATGTTCAGAAAACTCATCTGGTAGCTCTACTTGTCCAGTAGACGATCACCCATTCTTTCATGCTATGAGAGCATGATTTTTTCAAACATAAAGAAAGATAAGGCGGTGCTGTGCACCGCCTTTTTTTTTACATGTTTAATGCACATAAGTCAAAATACTGGCGCAAAAAAACCCAAGCCATGAATACACCGCTCCCGCGTGTGCTTTACCCTTGCAGTGACTCTTGCATGGTCTCGTCTGCGCGTGGGACGGTTCTCGCATGACAGCCAAACGTTTTAACGCAGGCCGCTTCAAAAACTTTCTGCTTGTAACATTTGGCCTGTGTTAAACGTTAGGCTGTCATGCAGAACTGTCCCTACGCGCGCTTTTGCCTACAAATGCTTAGCCGTGTGCTACATCCTTATCGTTCTCTTCGCGCTTGGGACAGTTCTGCATAAGGGCATACTTTTAACACAGGCCAATCTACGCATGTAAAATTCTTTTTATGTGGCCTATGTTAAAAGTATGCCCTTATGCGAGAACCGTCCCCGCGCGAAAATACTAGCCCCCAATTCTTCCAAAGAACCACTTTTTCCAAATGTTTATTCTATAAAAGTGCAAAATACTGGCGTAAAATGGACCAAGCGGTCACAATGTAGCTCAGGTCACATAACGTGTTTTTGATGAATATGGGCAAAAGAATATTTATAATAGCCGGTCCTAACGGATCTGGAAAAACAACAACGGCTCTGTCACTCCTTCCCAACTTAATAAATATCGATGAGTTTATCAATGCCGACGAAATAGCCAAAGGACTTGCCCCATTGCATCCAGAAAGTATGGCTTTGACAGCAAGCAAATTGATGATCAAAAGGCTCCGTGATTTACTTGCAGCCCATAAGAACTTTGCCTTTGAAACAACTGCCTCTGGAACAAATTATATAAAATATCTTAAAGAAGCCCAAACCATAGGATATAAAGTCCACTTAATTTTTTTATGGCTTCAAAGTCCTGATTTAGCTGTTGAACGCGTCACACAACGGGTTATCCAGGGTGGCCATCACATTCCAGAAAATATAATCAGAAGACGTTATTATTCTGGATTAAAAAATCTTATTAACCATTATTTACCTATTTCTGATAGTGCGCTTATCTTAGACAATTCAAAAGCCGAATCAAATAAAACTATTGCTGAAAAATGTATTACAGGTGATTTAAAAATAGAAGAGTTAGATATTTGGAAAAGGATTAATCAGGTAGCTCATGCCAAATAAACGTAAAACAAACCTTCATGAAATTCTGCTAGATGCCCATCGAAGAGGGATCGAACAGGCGATCGATCTTTCTATTCGAACAGGCGTTCCATTGGTCATTGAAAAAGATGGAAAGATTGTAAAACTCAAACCAAAATACAAATATGTCCTTGTTCCGATTAAATCGAATAAACCAAAAAACCCATCAAAAAAAGTTGGTTAATAAGCCTGAAAATTTAACAAAAACACATAGAGTGCACAAAATGAACCCAATTTACATAGAATTTTTTAAGGCTTTTTCAATGCTGTTGATGCAATGCCAAAACATGCCGCTGCCCGAATCTAGAGCCGCATCAACTCAATTCTTCACTCAAAACGTCACAAAAGAGCCTGTTTATCAAATTAATAACACCTCAATTCTAGGACCCGACAACAATACAATTCCCGTACGCACGTTCATTCCATTTGAAGAAAAAGGATTACCTGTTCTTCTTTTCTTTCATGGGGGAGGATGGGCTTTTGGGAGCATAGAAGACAATGACCCCCTTTGTCGCAAAATCGCTAACCGTGCTAAATGTATTGTTGTATCAGTAGAATATCGACTTGCACCAGAAAATCAGTTCCCAAAAGGCCTTGAAGATTGCTATGCAGCAACGAAATGGGTGCATGACAACGCTTCCACATTCGGCGGAGACCCCTCTCGCATTGCTGTCGGAGGAGAAAGTGCAGGTGCAAACTTAGCAACAGCAGTGGCTCTTCTGTCGCGTGACAGAAAAGAATTTGAATTAAAATACCAGTTGTTATTATATCCTGCGACCACAAACGACTTAGATCCGAAAACATATGCAGAATCTATGGATCAATCTTTTATTACTTTCGATGCTATGTCCCTATTTTGGAATCTCTATCTGGAAAAACCACAAGATGGAAATAGTCCCTATGCGTCTCCTCTAAAAGCTGAGAACTTAGCTAATCTACCTCCTGCATTTATTGTAACGGGGGAATTTGATCCTCTGCGTACAGAAGGTGAAGCCTATGCACAAAGGCTTCAGGAGTTTAATGTCCCAGTAAAATGCAAACGATATTTAGGAGCCATTCACGGCTTTCTTTCCACTCCTGTACAGGATCTGCCTGAACGCCTAGATGCCCTACAAGACATTCAAGAACAATTGACCAAGGTTTTCACAACAAGAAGGTGATGAAATATATGACGCAAATGAAAACATTACTTTTGCCTTCAGGAAGATCGGTACCTATTTTAGGACAAGGTACCTGGGAAATGGGAGACGATCCCTCCAAGCGGTCGCAAGAGATTGCTGCGCTTCGAAAGGGTCTTGATTTAGGAATGTCACTAATAGACACTGCAGAAATGTATGGGAATGGGGAATCTGAAAAATTAATCGCCGAAGCTATTGGAGACCGGCGTGACGAAATTTTTCTAGTTTCAAAAGTCCTTCCTCAAAATGCATCTCAATCAGGTACCATTGAAGCATGCGAAAGAAGTTTGAAGCGGCTCAAAACCGACCGCCTCGATCTTTATTTGTTACATTGGAGAGGAGAAATCCCACTCCACGAAACCCTAGAAGCTTTTCAATATCTTAAACAACAGGGAAAGATCTTGGATTATGGCGTCAGCAATTTCGATGTTACTGATATGGAGGAAGCCGTTGATTTAGCAAGCAATGAAATTGCTACTAATCAAGTCCTATATAATTTAATGGCACGTGGTATTGAAAAAGGGCTCCTTCCTTGGTGCCACGAACGCAACATCCCTATTATGGCCTATTCCCCATTCGGACATAGCCGTGAGTTTTTAAACCATCCTCTGCTACTAATGATTGCAATTGCACATGACGTGAAGCCTGCACAAGTAGCGCTGGCCTGGATTTTCCGACAAAAAGGGGTACTTGCTATCCCCAAAGCAAGCACACCAGAACATGTATTGGAAAACTTCAAATCATTAGAACTTAAACTCTCGAATGATGAACTGAGGGCACTTGACGAAGCGTTCCCGCCGCCTGCAAAAAAAATGCCTCTCGAAGTACTCTGATAAGGAAGCAAGACCTGAAGATTTCACCACAGAGATCACAGAGAAAACAGAGAGATTGGGGAGAGGGAATAGAGATTATTAATTGCGATTTCCGGCGATTGGATTCTTTGTCCATTACGTAGCTTTAATGACCTATGATTCCCTCTGCGTTAAATTTGTTACAATGATTAACGCAGAGACGGGGAGGCGGGGAGACGCAGAGGGAATCATAGGTCATTAAAGCTACGTATTGGACAAAGAATCCAATGGCCCAACTTTTTTTAAAATTCAAAAATCTCTACCTTCCTCTCCCATCTCTCTGCTTTCTCTGTGAACTCTGTGGTAAAATCTTCAGGTCCTGCATTCTTAGCGTGATATTTGTGTTGGTGAGAACAGGTTGGCAAAATCGTTGTGAGGCATCGAGTAATTAAATCCTGTATCGTACTTATGCAGACTTCCATGCACTTTTTTGTTATACATTGGAGTATTTTGAAATGCGATGAAACAAACCATCGAAAAACGACCAACACGCGCTGTGGCTTCTGTTGCCACCACACGATGATACAAAGCCTTAAGTTCCCCCTTTGAAAGCAGTTGTAATTGTACCGCAGGGATAATGACTGTCTGTTTACTGTGCACCGGCATGGGTTTCCAAGTGCGCTGTTTGATGCAATAATATTCCAACCCCTCATCGCTTTCATATAGATGGAGTGTAAATCCCCCCTTATCGGCATGAGGAGCCGCAATTTCCATCCCTTCTTGCTGATTTCCAAAATAATGGAGATAGCGCAAAATCCAGTAGGGTTTGCCGAAGACTGTTTCATCAAAAAGACCCTTGACGTCATATTCTTGTTCGATACTCTTTGCAAATTGCAAAATGACTGGCTCCATTCTATCTAGAAGGATTTTGGCGTCGTTTAGAAAGGGAAAAGTGCGTTTATTTGCAATTTCAGCCAGGCGTTCATATTGAAAGAGCGTGACATGAAAGTTCTCTTTTAGGTCTTTTTTTGATCCTCTTTCTTCTTTCAATTCATAGCCAGCACCATCGCCATGATTATCTTCGAGGAAAGTAAAGGCACACTTTTCTTCACGTGGCAGATGACAAAAACTCTTCCATGAAGCAACAGCTCTTTCGACGGCTTCTCTTAAATCTTCAGGATAGTCGACATTAACAAGTCCAAGTTCACCCATTTCATTGATGGAAGCTAACATGAGAGCCCCTTTTGTTTAGGTTTTATAATTTTGCTTTTTAGGTTACAGATTTGTCAAAATTGTTTCAAAGAAATTAACTGAAATCGGAATAGTTCCTGTCGCCGCATTCGCATAGCCATCAAGCTAAGGCGCAAGATCTGAAGATTTTACCACAGAGTTCACAGAGAAGGCAGAGAGATAGGAGAGAAGGGTTGAGATCGCAATTTTCGGCTATAGGGTGGTTCTTTGGAAGCATTGGGGGCGACTATTTTCGCGCGGGGACGGTTCTCGCATAAGGGCATATTTTTAACACAGGCCACATAAAAAGAATTTTACTTTCGTAGATTGGCCTGTGTTAAAAGTATGCCCTTATGCAGAACTGTCCCAAGCGCGAAGAGAACGGTAAGGACGTTGAACACGGCAAAGCATGTGTAGGCAAAAGCGCGCGTAGGGACAGTTCTGCATGACAGCCTAACGTTTTAACACAGGCCAAACATTACAAACAGATAGTTTTTTAAGTGGCCTGTGTTAAAACGTTAGGCTGTCATGCGAGAACCGTCCCACGCGCAGACAAGACCATGCAAGAGTCGTTGCGAGGGCAAAGCACATGCGGGAACGGTGTATTCATGCAACAGTGGTTCCATTTCCCCCTCTCCAATCTCTCTGTTTTTCTCTGTGATCTCTGTGGTAAAATCTTTAGCTTGATGCGTATGCGAATGCGGCGACAGACCTAGAATGTACCTACTCGTCATACGAAGCCCGATCGGAACAACTAACTATCAATAACGCACGTCTTATTAAAAAAATATTAACTTCATCTTTACTTTTATTATACATATATTCATAATGAGTGTTATTAAAATATAATGAGGTTTAAAGATGTCAACACCCACTACAAGAGCAACCATCGGCCTACCTTATGATACTATGAATCTAAATTTTGCCATCGGTGACAAAAGAGGACCCGTCTCCTTTAAAATTGAAGACATCCCTACTTTTTCGGAAGAAACACAAAAAATATTTAGGGACTTATCGATATTTCTACCATCTACTGAAGGTCAAACAGGCCTCATGGAATTTCCACAAAAGCAAAAGATTGAAATTTTTACTGGGTCAATCAAAGGAATGAAAATTTTTCAACAGTTTACCAAAACAACCACAATATATGGATTTTGGATCGTAGCATTATTCGTCGGTGGGGTTGCGGCATTAATTCTACTGGCCCCAGCTATTGCAAGTCTCAGCTTGCCTCTTTGCGCATCTATTATAGGCGGAATTCTACTTGTCGATGCTTCCTTATTGATCTGCTCTGTATTTATGTTTAAAAAAGCCTTGGAGCATAGAAAAGAAGCCTCTAGCTACAAAGAACGTGCTAACAAACAACGACTAGAATTAGAAGATCATAAACCAGAAATGGCAACTCATCTCACACAATCCACTGTACATCATATGAAAGCCCTTAAACTCAGTGAGGAGCTAACAAAACGAATCCCTTGGTCCAAGGATCAATTAAAGGAATGGAAGGGCCTAAGTGCTGTGATGCCAGGAATACCTGCTCTAGAGGAATCTATTGATGGGATGGAAATAGCCCTCACACAAGCTCAAAAAGCCACAAAATTCTATAGAGATATTATTTCTCAATTACGAAACCCATCCGACGCCTAAAAATCAGTAACGCACGTCTTATTAAAAAACCTAATTTCATCTTTACTTTTATTATAAATATAATTACAATAGTGAGTATTATTAAAATACAAAGGGATTTAAAGATGTCAACACCCGCTACAAGAGCCGCTAGATCCTCTTATGATACTATCAACCTTCAAATTGCTGTTGGTGATAAACAAATACCAGTCTCTTTTAAAATAGAAGACATTCCCATTATCTCTGAAAGTACCCAGAAAATATTCACAGACGTATTCATACCCTATTTACCTATTGAAGATTCCACCGACCTTATGAGATTCCCACAACAGAAAGAAATTGTTCTTTTATCTGAGTCAATTGAAAAATTGAGAAGATCGCAAGAGATATCCAAAAGTAGCAATAAATGGTGTATTGCCTCCATAACATCGCTCGTAGCTTTAATAGGACTATCAATTTTATTAGCTCCTACAGTAGCCACTCTCAGCATAGCTCTTTCCTCAACTATTGTAAGCATAATAGTACTTTTTGGTGCCGGAGCCCTACACAACTCTATTGCCTTCCTTATAGAAGTGGTAAAAAATCGAAACTTGGTTCGAAGAGAAAAAAAAGATGTTGACGAACAAAGACGTAAACTAGAACTCAACCATGAAATAGCGATTCACCTCATACAATCTCCTGCACATTATATAAAGTTACTTAAATTAAGCCAAGAGGATCTAGATCAACGAATCCCTTGGCATAAGGCTACTCAATATTACCAAGTTGATGAAATCTATTCCGCTTATTCGGAGATGGTTAATTCCCTCCAACATATGACACAATTCTATAAGGATATTGCTGCTCAATTGGAAGCCCCTCTGAAGGCACAAACAAGAAATCGCTGTTTATGAATCCCTAAGATCACACAACAATTTGTGGTGGATTAACAACAATTTGTTGTGATCGCGGCAATTCTCGCTAACAAGCAAATGGACATGGACGGTAATGGACGAAGTTAAACCAATAGCCAGATTATTCTATTAAAATTGGGTGGTATTCCAATAACCAAGAAATCACATCTTTTCTAAAGTCTGCCACCTCATGTAAAAGTTCTTTAAGATCAGATTCCGAGATCTCACCAACTCTATCATAGTCGGTAACATTACGCTTTGCGCGGCAAGCATCAAAATAATTAGCTCTCTTTCTTTGACTAATATTCATGACCTCTGGAAAGGATAAAATTGTTATCCAATGATGCCCACCAGCATTAGACTTAACGCGATATCCAGCGGCATGTAAAACTATTGTTGCAAGCTGAAGAGCAGCATTATATGCGGTAGCAAATCTCCTGTCAGTAGACAGCTGTTTAATCTTTGAGTCTTTTAAGTCACGATCAACAAGTTTAAATAAATTCTCCACTTCGATTTTATTTGTTGAATGACGTTGTATGCGACCTTCATTTATCCATTTTTTTAAAATCATTTTCTTGACCCATTAACCAGATTTTAGGTTGATGTAAGATTTCCTGAATGAAAGGACTTTCATCTTTTATTTTCTTATTAAATTCCTTTTCTGAATAAACAGTAGGGTTAATTTCTCTCCCTAATTCTCTCGAAGTCTCACTTAAAATATCAGCTATATCGCGAATACCTAAGCTTCCAATTATAAATAAATCTAGATCACTTGTAGCAGATTCTTTTCCGCTGGCCAGAGAGCCATATATAAATCCAAATTTAATTTTCTTCTTTATTGGTTTCAAAGCATCTTTTAATAAATCTCCAAGAAGTATTGTTTTAAATAATGCATTCTTAATATCCTGAAAGGCCGGATGTTTTATATTAGCCTTATAATGAGAACGGTTGCCGGATTTCGTTTTCTCAATTAATCCCGTATCCTCCAAGCGTTTTAATGCTCTTTGCACTTGCATCAACGCATATCCTGTTGATTCAACAATATAAGACTGATAAAACACATCATCGGGATGTGTCAAAAAAACAGCTAACACATCTACCAGAGAAGGATTCGAAAATAATTTTATAAAATGGCTCATGGCACAACAATCTTTGGTGGATTAACAACAATTTGTTGTGATCGTATCATGTATTTATTTTCTTGTAAAGAGGATGAAAATTTTCCTCGAAAATCTCTAGCCATCCCAATATTTTTTTGATAAGGTGCTGACATGCATAGAACTATCCGTCACATACTTATCTGTTCTATTTGTTGCAGTGTTTTGAGCATCGGATGCACCAATAAAAACTGCAATGAACTCGTAGAATTGCGCGACAAACACGCTGTAGAAGACCTTGAGTGCATTTATTCCAGGGTCGACCTGCCCAACAGACCGCTCACACTGGAAGACATCATCGATATTGCCTGGACACATAACTATGAGGCTCTTGCCAAAGAATTAGAATGGGAAGTCGAAAAAGAGCTTACCACCAGCGAAATGCTGCAAATGTTGCCGAACCTCACCATTAATGCTGAAAGATCAAAAAGGAACAACAGCACTGCTGCAACAGCCTTTGTACCATCAACACACATGCTTGCTCCAGCAGAAATCGGCTCTGCAGAAAGGGTCAACATTTGGGATATCACTTTCAACTTCAGAATTTTAGACTTCGCAATCGCATATTACCGTTCTTCAGCTGAAGCGTGGAGGGCTTTAGGAGTGTATATGCAATACACTCGTTTGAAACAGAATCTAGTTTTATCAATATATAAATCCTACTGGAGAGCCATATCCGCCCGAGCAGTCATTGGGAAATCTCTGGAGATGCTTGATTTGATCAGTGAATTCCGGAAGAAATTCGATAAAAACATCGATTTAAGGCTGCTTTCAGTAGTTCCTGCGCTTAAAATCGAAGATCAATTACTCGGTTTTCAAGTTCAATTTTACGACTTAGATTTGCAATATCTCAGTGCAAAAACGGAACTGGCCGAGTTTATGGGACTGCCGGCAGATATTGAATTTGAATTAGCCCCTGTTGAAATGATCCCTCCACCTTGTTTGGAACCAGTCGAATTTTTGGAAGAAACCGCATTGAGATACCGTCCAGAGCTTTATGGAGGGGATTTTGAGGAAGCCATGGCTGCAGACGAAGTGAGGCAAGCGATCATCCCATTACTTCCCAACGCCGAAATATTTAAAAGCTATCATTTCAATGCAGACAAGTTTCTCGTCCATCATTATTGGATTGTCACAGGATGGCGAATCGCATATGAATTATTAGGAATACCTTCGAAAGTCTTCAACATTAGCTCAGCAAAATTTAATGAAGACAGAGCCTATTACGCGCGGTTAGCTGTGGCTGTAGCGGTCCTTACACAGGTTCGAGTCTCTTATACAAATTACCAAATTGCTTATGACCAGTATGATATTCGCAGTGACGTTGCGAATGTCAGGAAACGATTAGCAGATGCTACCAATGATGAATTTGTTCAAGGTGAATTCAACGAAGTTGATGTGGTCCTCGCACGTGCCAATGCATTGCAAGGAGAAATTGACGCAATCAGGGCATATGGGGAACTCCAAGTGCAATTAGAACAGCTCAACAATAGCATTGGACAACCGTTGCGTTATACTACGTTTGCTCAGCCCATCAATGTTCCATACGAGGAAGACATGTGGGAATCATCCCTTGAATGTACAGACGGTGAATTTAAGGAGTTGTAAAGAAATAGAGTAGCAAAACGAACATTTGCACAACTAAGGGTTATTGGTTTAATTTCGTCCAAAAGGTAGCTTTAATGACTTATAATCCCTCTGCGTCTCTGCGCCTCCCCGTCTCTGCGTTAATCATTATAACAAATTTAACGCAGAGACGGGGAGGCGCAGAGACGCAGAGGGAATTATAAGTCATTAAAGCTACCTTTTGGACGAAGTTAAATCAATAGCCCAACTAAGGAGAATGCATGAAAATTCTTAATCGGACATCGCTTCTGTTTTTGCTACCGATCATTTGCAACACATTTCTACTTGGTCAAGAGATGGAAGGCCCTCCAAAACCTAGCGAGCAGCAGTTAGAACGGGAAATACAAGAGACCGGCGAACGATTAAAGCAAGATATCCTGCGAGCCAGCCAAGAAATTCAAAATCAGCAAGCACCCACAACTACACAAGGTCAATCATTGCTCGTAATTTTGACACCGTATCAAAGAACTGTTCTATCCAACCAGATTTCAACCCCCATATTATCATCTCAAGTCTCTTCTATCGTAGAAAAAATTTATAAGAGGATGGGGGAATACTTCAAAAAAGGGGAACTCTTACTAAAAATTGATGACACCATATTTCAAGCAAACTACAAGAAGTCAGAAGCTGCCGTAAACCGTGCAGAAGTACTACTCTATACCCGTCAACAGCTTTATAAAGATAAAATCATTTCATACATAGATCTCAAAGATGCTGAAGCATCGGCAGCAAGTGCAGAAGCTGAATTTGTACTTGCGAGTACACAGCTTGATGGAGCCTATGTCCTCGCCCCATACGATGGTAGAGTCATTTCTTTGTCTATTGAAGAAAATGAGTTGCCACAACCGGGACAGGCCCTTATGGAAATTGAAGAAACAGATCGCCTGCTTGCCAAAATCTTATATCCCTCTATTTACTATAACACACTGACTATTGGCGCAAAAATTAAACTCCATATTAATGAAACCAACACCGATGTCGATGCTCGCATTATCCGCATTGGCGGAGCAATCGATCCTTCTAGCGCCACAATTGCTGTGGACGCCGAAATTGACAATTCAGAAGGCAAATTAATGTCTGGTATGACAGGCTCAACATCAACAGCGGATCTGAAAAATAAAGAACAAGAATAGGATAAGCTTATGACTGGACCTCAACCACAACAGCAGCAACAACAGCAAGACTTAAAACGGACCGTTCAGATACTTGCTACAATCAATCAACTCAGTGTGAAGGCCTTTAAAAGCAAAAAACTGCAAAACCTCATTTTTATCATCTTAAATGATACTGTACCCATTGTTGGATACGATCGTGCCGTTTTGTGGAAAATGCAAAAAAATGGCAAACCTCAGCTCATGGGAGTTTCTGGACAAGCCTCAATTAGCAAATTAACAGACTTAAGCAAGCGTTGGTATGCAATCGTCAGGAACATTAAAGAACCAGAAAAACCTCAGGAAATTGTCCATCCAGACATCTCTGAAGATACCACAATTCTATGGATGCCCATTTTTGCTCATGACACACTAGTTTTAGGATTGTGGCTTGAGCGTTGGAACCATGTCAAATGGCGTCCAGAAGAGATCGAGGTATTAAAATTCCTATTAGTCAGCTATGGCGCTGCATACGAAAAATTCTATCGACGCTACTCTCTCAAAACACTTATCACAAAAAAACACTTTCCTTACATACTAGGAATTGTGGTCCTGCTGCTTATGTTCGTTAGAGTCCCTCTGAGGGTCATTGCCCCTGCTGAGATTATCGCAAAAGACCCCGAAGTTATCACAGCTCCACTGGAAGGCATTATTGAGAAGATCGTTGTCCGCCCTGGTCAAGAAGTGCAAAAAGGGGATCTCCTCTTTGAATATGACAAAAGAGTGCCCCTTCAAGATCTGAAGGTGGCTGCAAAAAAAGTGGAAATCATTAAAGCAGAAGTCGATCGGGCAACAGCAGAATCTCAAAGGGATAAAAAAGCACTCGCAGAGCTTGCTGTTGAGGCATTAAAACTTAAGAAAGAACAACTGGAATTAGAGCTAGCACAATTCCATGCAAGTCAATTGAATGTCTATGCGCCCATTCAGGGAATCACCATGCTGGATAGTCCAGAGGATTGGGAAGGCAAGCCAGTGAAGATGGGGGAAAGGGTATTGATTATAGCAAATCCTCAGGAAACGAGGGTACGGATGTGGATTCCCGAAGATGATAATATCGAAATTAATTTAAAGGAGCCCATCAAAGTATTTTTGAATATTAAGCCTGAGAAGGGATTGAAAGCCAAAATTATTTATGTCGCCAGTTATACGCACGTGACAGAGAAGTCCATTTCCAGTTTTGTTGCGGAAGCGGATTGGGTTGAAAAGGATTCAGATGAGAAGCTTGGACTGAAAGGGACTGCTGTGCTGTATGGAGAAAACGTTTCTCTGTTCTATTGGATCATACGCAAGCCCTGGTCGTATGTGCGGCGGTACATCGGGTTTTAGCATATGTTTACAAGCAAGTAGATTTTACCACAGAGATCACAGAGCAGATAGAGAGAAGAAGAGAAATATGGAGAAGTGAGAAAATATCCTTTAATAAAAGAATATTTTCTGTCCCCTCTATATTTTTCTTCTTCTCTCTGTGTTCTCTGTGGCTGTAAAAAATTTGATAATCGTTTGTGCCGACCCTCCGGGGCGGTATGTATAGGTTGGCGGTTACCCAGGCTTCGCTTACCCCTCCGGGGAGCTTCAGCCTGGGCTATTACGTAAACAGCCCTCCGGGCAGTGTGACAACTTGTTTCAAACAAAGTCTTCCACATACAGCCCGGAGGGCCTGTATACGTAATAGCCCAGGCTAAAGCTCCCCGGAGGGGTAAGCGAAGCCTGGGTAACCGCCAACCTATACATACCGCCCCGGAGGGCCGGCACGAACTCATAATCCTTTTTTTCACAACCTCTAATGGATTTCGCCTGATTTTTCCCTGTTTCATTCAAAGGGATATCGTCAGGATGATCTTCCTTCCGTTTTTCTTCGATGATATTGTAATCTGTTTGGCCATGCCGAACAAAGTAGAATTCCTTCTGAAAAATCATCAATCACATCCTCAAAAATAGCTCGATTATAAACCGCTATCTACTAGTATTGCTGTTTTCCATTTCGAATCTCTTTCAATCCCATGAATCAAGAAAAAGAAAACCTCACAGCATTTGCACCCTCTATTAGCGCTCACATAGGCTTTTTCACCAACAACAAAGCCATTATCCTGCGGTTTTTTAAAAAGCAACCAGCTTGAGCCATCGCTTAAGGTTACTTTTGTTCTGTAGACAGCAGTCCAAATCGAGGGAGATTTGTCCTTCTTATAATCAGACTCAAGAATCCAATCGAGAACTTCAAAAGTCTTTCCGTTAGAAGCCACATACTCTTTTGTCCTTAAGTATCTATCAGCGATATAACAAGCAACATCTGTAACGTATAAAGGTTCTTGCGGATATTCCACCAACATTGCTTTAACGGATTCGTTCAACTTTATGTTATAAAGCTCAAGATTGTGTTCCCTCTTAAACCAATAACGACTTCTTCTTGCGTGAACATAAATTTGATCGTTCAGCTGCCAAGCACTAAACTTCTCAGTATCGTCTGGATGAACTTTCCAAGCTGAACCATCTGACAATGTTGCGACGAAATCATTTTTAAAATCGCCGTGACTATCGCCATCAAATAGAGAAACCTCTTTCAAATCGCGAATTGTAGAAATGGAATTGTAGATGTCAAGCGTCCAATAATCGTACTTTGAGGCTCGCTCAGAATATGCTGTAGACATGAAGCACAAAGAAAAGATCACAAATGAAAATAGCTTTTTAAACATAGATTAGGTCTCCTTAAAGGATTCAGAGCAAAATTCTTAAAACAAATGTTAAAGGACTGCAGATCAAATTGCCACTGAATTAAAGTTGTGGCCATCTTTTTTAATTTCCCTTATTCTGTTCATTCAAATTGATATGTTCATGGAAGAGTGGCAGAGTGGCCGAATGCGTCTGTTTCGAAAACAGATGTACTAGAAATAGTACCGGGGGTTCAAATCCCTCCTCTTCCGAATCATTCAGATGAAAAACTTTAAAACTTTAAGGTTTCTTACTAAAGCCCCCGATATTAACATATATTTTGCACAATAACTCTTGTTATGTTAGCGTGAAAAATATATGGTTAATGATAGAGAGGATTCTGATGAATGTTTTGGTAGAGAAGTTAAAAAGATATGTTGAAGAAATATTAGGGATCGAAATTTCCATTCTTCCTTGGAAAGAACAGAGAAAGCTCCCTTTTTTTCTGGTCGATACTTATAACTTTTTTGAAACATCTTTTTTAAATAATCTTTGTTTGTTCATGATTTCGAAGGATGACATCGAATTAACCCCTAATACAATTCGAAAACATTGGGAACAAGTAACGAAAAAATGGAATGTTGCCTGTATATATGTTTCTAAAACAATTTCTAGTTACAATCGTAAACGGCTAATTCAACATCATATACCCTTCATTATCCCAAATAATCAAATTTACGTTCCTGACATGGGACTAGATTTAAGGGAACATTTTAAACAGCAGCGCATTCCTAAAGAACTTTTTAGCCCTGCTGCCCAAATAGTCATTCTATCAACACTCCTTAAAGAAAAAAGGGAGGGGTTAATTCCATCAAAATTAGCAGCTTCCTTGGGTTATTCTTCTATGACCATGACTCGCGTATTTAACGAACTAGAAACAGCTGGGATTGGTAAATTGATAAATAAGGGAAAAGAACGATGGTGGATTTTTGAGGATACAAAAAGAGATTTGTGGGAACAAACAAATAGCATGTTACGCAGCCCAATTAGGAGTCGAGAATCGATGAAGCTATTGCCAGGAGCCAAAATACCACAACTGCCCTTAGCTGGCGTAAGCGCATTAGCGGAAACGACCATGATCAATCCGCCCAAAAACCCTGTTTTAGCAATAGGCATTGAAGAGTATAAGCAAGTAAGCATTCCTAAAGGGTTTCAACATTCACATATAGATGAAGCTGATTTTGAGTTAGAAGTTTGGAACTACAATCCAATACCCTTTTCTGAACATCGAAGAGTTGATCCGTTTTCACTCTGTTTAAGTTTAAGGGATTCTAAAGATGAGCGAATTAAAACAGCATTAGAAGAGTTGATGGAGAAAATCAAATGGCAATATGTGATCAAATGTACCCCACGCTGACGCATGGGGCTATATGCTGCCACCGCATTCGCGGTTGTTGCGGCCCGCGCCCTTCCGTTTTCGTAAACGCGCCTGTTGCCCGAAATTCCCTTGTCCGAACCCCATCATACCCAAGTTCGGGTACGGAAATAAGGTTTACGATAGGGCTCGGGCAACGGGCGCGGGCTCGGGCGCGTTCACGAAAAGGGACGGGCATAGGCCGAAACAACCGCGAATGCGGTGGCAGCATGTAGCCCCATGCGTCAGCGTGGGGTACATTTAATCACATATTGAGCCGCGAATGCGGCGACAGGAGCTCGGATGTACCTATTCCTTCCATGCTACTTCCGTTTCTTTGATCGCCTCTTCATCAGATGAAAAGGTTATCTTCTTAATAATCTTTTCCATGAATAGATCTGCCTCTAATGTAAGACCGATAGTGGAATAATTTAACTTTAAGCTTTCTACAAAATATCTTTTCTGTGCACTTGACCATTCAAACTTTTTCAAATCCAGCGTTTTAGCCAACAAGTGCTGCGCATGAACAATATGTTGATAACCTAATTGATCCAAAATGGGTGTCATCTTGTGCCTAACATCAATAAGTTTACATTCTTGTGCCACAAAATACTCAGCCACAAGTGGACGGATAAGGAACAGATCAGTAAAGCCACCGAGAAGTAAAAAACCACCAGGTAAATACCATCCAACTGCAAAAAGGACAATCCCTAGGACTAGTAAAGCCACGACGGATATTGACATAGTCGTTAGTACGTATTTTTCCTTCCTAGGAGAATATGTCTTTGTGTTTTCCAGATATTTATCATGCAATGTATTCAACTCGATAACTTTTGTTGCTAAATCGCTACTTGTCAATAAATCCACTCGACGTGACCCCACCCCTGCCCCTGTCCTAATCCGAGCAAAATTAGATTGATTTTCCGATAAAGGTAGTTCGGAAGTGTGGTGCGTCTTATAAATTTCGTCGATCCCATACCTACATTCTATAAATGTACGACGACAAGTATCTTTAATTCGATCTTGAACATTTGGATTCACCATGTAATAAGTTGCCATATCGAGATGAGGAACATTATATTCACTCTTATAGCTTGTTGAATTAGAAGACTCTGGCGACATTAATAACACCTTAGTAAGAATCAAATTTCTTTTATTATATAAAATAAATTTATAAAAAGCAAGACTAAAACACATTAAAAGTATATTAACTTAGTATAAAACTAGAAAATTCAATCAAAATTTAATGTTGAATATTAACACTATTGATAATATCTTAAAATTAAGATAGGAAATCAAATGCAATCAAACTAATTTGAGAGGTGAAAGATGTCTAGAATTTTAGAAGCAGGTACTACTGCACCAGATTTCACTTTAAATGTAACTCCCGATCAAACAATTTCTCTAAATGAATTTAAAGGAAAACGGGTGATTTTAGCATTCTATCCAGCAGATTGGAGCCCGGTTTGTAGTGATGAAATGGCTTTATATAATGAAATTCTTTCGGAGTTTCGAAAACATAATGCTGAATTATTAGGAATTTCTGTCGACGGCTATTGGTGTCATACAGCATTCGCGAAAAACAGCCATTTGCAT
The DNA here is from genome assembly GCA_013288825.1 of Chlamydiota bacterium. GTDB lineage: Bacteria > Chlamydiota > Chlamydiia > Chlamydiales > Parachlamydiaceae > JABDBC01. Next base: position 7,569 of record JABDBC010000028.1, on the reverse strand, counting down.
TTCCCATTGCTCTCGGATTTTGAACCCAAAGGTGCAGTTGCAAGAAAATATGGAGCCTATCGAGAAAAAGGGGGTACATGTGAAAGGGCTTTATTTGTCATCGATGAAAATGGGATCATTACCTGGAGTTACTTGTCTCCTTTAGGTGAAAATCCTGGTGCCGATGGCATTTTAGAGGCGCTGGAAAAAATGCCAACAATACAACATACAGGAGGATGATCATGGCAACATTAAAAGTTCCCGTCACGCACAAGGATCATATCCAGGGGAATGAAAAAGCATGGATTACCCTTGTCGAATATGGCGATTATGAATGTCCCTTTTGCGGCATGGCTTATCCGATTGTGAAGCAATTGCAGACCCATTTCGGAGAACAATTGAGATTTGTGTTCCGAAATTTTCCGTTGTCTGAGATGCATCCTTATGCAGAACCTGCAGCAGAAGCGGCTGAATTTGCAGCGGACTCTGATCTTTTTTGGCAGATACATGATCTAATCTATGAAAACCAAGAAGACTTAAGCATTCCTCTCTTATTGGAACTTGGGGAAAGTCTAGGATTGTCTGCTGAGGATATTGCAGAGGCCATTGAGAACAAAGCCTATGCAAAGAAAATTCACGATGACTTCTTAAGTGGCGTGAGAAGCGGGGTAAATGGCACACCAACATTTTTCATAAATGATCGTCGTTACAACGGCCCATTTGAGTTTGAAGAAATGGTGTCCGCGATTGAGGCCGTTTCTGTTGGTTAATCTCGGAGTGGGTACATTCTAGCTCCTGTCGCCGCATTCGCGGCTCGATGTTGATTGGATCTACCCCATGCTGACGCATGGGGCTACATGCATATCGGGTAATGTCAGATCTGAAAACTTCTTCAGTCATCTTATTCCTTTCGAGGACTTGCTGTGACTTAAGTGTATATAGAACCAGTTCTCGAATATCACTCTCCCGATCCTATAAGATCCTATAAAATAAAAGTTCGCATCATTTCGAAAATAAAAGGACAGCATCCAAACTACGAACATCAGGACGTTTTGTAAATGGAAAATAAGATCTGGTGGGAAAATCTCCAAGGACCTGAATTGAGTCAAGGGGGGTATCTGAACTGTTACAAATTTGGGAAGATTTGTGAGAATTTCCAAGGACATTCTTCCGGAAACGCAGATTCGCCTAGTCCAGTTTCTATCAGAGCTTTTTTTCTCGCATAATCATATGCACTCGAAATCATTTTGCTTAATTCTTTCTTCAAACTAGGACTATCTTCCAAGATAAGTTCTATTTCGAGACGGGCATTTCTGATGGAATTGTCCCATGAAGGAGTTCTCATAGCAGGCTGATATTGCATCTTTAGTAAATGCTGAAGCAAAATAATGAAATGACTTTTCAATGATCTTTTGTCGGAACGTCCCAAAGATTCAATCTCCTCAACCAAATTGTCCAGATCCAATTTTGAGAACTTTTTTTTCTTTAAAAGATCGGATTGATTTTTAGTCCATCTGAAAAAATCGGTCTCATATGTCTCATAGTCAACTTTTTCTTTAGGGGCCCTCAAAGACTTTTGCTTAGGGCGCGCGACTGTTGCTTTTCTTTTTATCTCCATATCATAACCCTTGGCATACACTGCGGATTATTACATACTAGGAAAAATAGATCGACTATTTTTTCGTACTTCTCATGGCTATTGGTTTAACTTCGTCCAAAAGATAGCTTTAACGAAACTTATAATCTCCTCTGCGTCTCCCCGCCTCTGCGTCTCTGCGTTAAAATTGTTGTAATGATTAACGCAGAGACGCAGAGGCGGGGAGACGCAGAGGGAATTATAAAGCCCGTGTTAGAAGTTATGTCGGCATGAAGAACTGTCCCAACTTGCGCTCGCTCGGGACAGTTCTGCATAACGGCATCGTTTTTAACACAGGCCAACGTTGACCGACAAAAGACTTTCTATGGGCCTGTGTTAAAAAGCGATGCCGTCATGCGAGAACCGTCCCCGCTCGAACTAAAGCCTGTGTTAGAAGTTATTTCGGCATGCACTATGTAGCTGCAACCATTTCTTTTGCACGAACTTCGTCCAAACTAGACAACAACTCGCCAAATTCGACCTTTGAAAGGCGCGGGACAATCAAAATCAATTGTTCTGCCGACAATCTTTTGGCATGCAGCAAGACCAATTTCCGAAATGCTGCGTCTCTCATTCCAATAATAAGCATCACTTGATCAAATCCTCCTACATGCCCTGCAAAGTTCGACTCCAATTTCGCAAGCACTGTCGACCACCCTTCCCCTGCTTCAAAAGCAAAAAAATCTCTCAATTTATGCCTCAACAACTCCTGAGCTTGCCGCTCTGAAATCCCTCCTGCGCTAGCAATAGCTCTCAATTGCGCAGGGGTCATCCACGAAATCAGCTCTCTTAATGTTGCAAAGCTTAAATCGCGAGCTGATGCCATTAACTGAGATTCCGTAATATGAGGCAACAACTTTTTAAGCTTTACAACGCCACAAAAAGACAGAACAGTTGTAACCTTCCAACCTTCGAGCTGTTCCATAACGGGAATAAGAACATTTGCCGACACTTTAGTGACAAGGGATCCAATGCAGGGGGGAGGCATCAGAGCCATGCACACATATACTAGAGATGAATTAAATATTTCAACAATCTCAAGCATTGTTCTCAGGGTGGTTCCATGATTCATTCCAACTGCGATGTGAGCTCCTGACAACCAAATCTTACCCAAATCCTCTGCCGTTTTGCCCTCTAAATCACCCAACAATTCCTTTCTATGAACCTCTGACAACGCTTTGTAGGCTTCTTTCAACATGGTAAATGACAGGTCTGAAGAAAATAGCCAATGGACTTGTGAAATATTTAATGCTGGAACGAGAAGAGTCACATATGATTGCCTTCCTCTAATCAATGTAGAGGTAATCTCTTGCGCATACGCCAACTTAATCAATCGGGGCAAGAAGAAATCACGAAAATGGGGCAGAGTGTCGGCTATTATCTTACTTCTAGTTTCCGGAGCCAGCTGAGCTATATATTCTAACCACATTTCAATTTCACGATCTGCCATTTGATAAACAACAGCTGCAGTTTGCAACGGGGTCATATTTGCATAGATTTCCCACAATTGCTCCTTTGATAACCCTAGTAATGTAAATTTCAATTTAGTTGCTGGTATATATGGGAAAATTTTTCTTATATGTAAGGGTGTTGATGCACTCAATGCCCTTTCAAAAAATGTCTTATTTGAAATGGTATTTATAATATTTCTTATTTCATCATCAGATGTGTCAGCATTCGTTAACTTATTAAGATCTCCCGAAGAATACCCTTCACTGACTTCCTTTCTCGAAATACAAATTCTTTCTATCATCTTAATTTACTCCTTAAATCTTTTTTCAATGTAACTTAAAAGATTTAATTATAATATGCAAGTAAAAAAATGAATGCAGATAATTAAATTTATTAATTAACAGATAAATTAATTTTGAAAGGAATAAATAGAACCCAAGCTTAAAATTTGAGTGAGATCATCAAGTGCTTTTCGCTCCTGATCCAGAAATTGAATATCCACTAGGTCTTGAGGCAATAAACGATCGCGATAATTACTTTCGATCCATGCCACTAACTTGCTGTAGAGCTCATTATTCAACAGAACGCGCGGATGCATGGCACGGAGTTCTTTCGCTGTAAGAACAACCCGCAGCCGTAGGCAGGCAGGGCCTCCTCCATTTAACATGCTTTCACGCAAATTGAAATAATGTACGGTCTGAATAGGGGTTGCAGTACTACTAACCAAGTGATCCAAAAATGCTTTGACTGGCGCAATTTCCTGGCATTCGCTTGGAGCAATGAGCACGACTGCATCGTTCCTCAAGGTCACAATCTGTGAATTAAATAAATAAGATTCCACAGCTTGCTGTAGGGAGACTTGTTCTTCATTAACGGGAACGAGGATCAGTTCTTGCTGGCATAGTTTGAAGAACTTATTGTGTAGTTCTTCGATCACCTTTGGGGTATTCTCAAAGGCATTTTGATGATAAAGAAAAAGATTTTGATGACTGACAGAAATGACATCGTTATGAAAAACTCCAGCGTCAATTGCAAGAGGACTTTGTTTTGCAAAGACAACAGTCTCTGGGTCTAATTGATGAAGGCGGCTAATTGCTTGGGAAGCTTCAAAAGTCTGTCTGGGGGGATATCGAGTCGTGGAAATTCCCTCGTCCAAACCATAACGGCCAAAAGCAAATAACTGTAACCCTTTACTTTCAAAACATTCGCAGAATCGGGAGTGATTAGCAGCACCTTCATCAGCAAATGCATTTGAAGAGGGAAGGGGAGGATGGTGAACGAAATGATGGACATCATAAAATATTCTCTTCAGAAATGCCGCTGTCATAGGCTCTTCGATGGATCGATGGAATTTATTGGATAAATTTGCAGGGGTGAAATGGACAAGCCCATCGGCACTGTCAATGGAGGGTGAAACCGTTGCGCTATTTGCCATCCACATGCTTGAGGCAGAGGAGCAGGCATAAAACAATGAAGGGTTTTGCGCAAAAGCAGATTCCAAAACCTCTTTGTCGGAGCCATTGAAGCCCAGAGCACGAAGCGTAGCAACGTGTGGGCGCTCTTGAGGAGGGGTGACGGCTTGATAGACGCCAAGATCTGCGAGAAACTTCATTTTGGCCAAACCTTGCAAGGCGGCAGCTTTTGGATTTGAGACCATTTGTTGATTTTTTATGGAAGCAACATTGCCGTAGGCGAGACCGCTGTAGTTATGGCTTGGGCCTACAATGCCATCAAGATTGAGCTCATGATTCTTTCTATTCATAAAAACCTATGTAAAACAACAGGCTGAGTCAAACAAGTAATAGGATGTGCACCTGCATCAGACTGAGGCAGTAAATGTCTAAGTAAAAAAGTAACAGGATTTGCAGGATCAGGCAGGATATGAAGGATAGTAAGCATCCTATTGTAATTCAAAAGAATTTCCAATGGATCTAAGGCCTCCCGGCCTTAGATCCATTGGAAATTCTTTGCATATCAAGAGGATGCTCACTATCCTTCATATCCTGCCTGATCCTGCAAATCCTGTTACTTTTTTACTCAGACGTTTCCTTCCTCATCCTGTTGCGGATGTCTGCCTACTTATCGAAAAAGCCGATGCCGGGTGTTAATTCCTTGGGCAACACTAACTGTTCGGCATCGACGGAGGCAACAGGATACGCACAATAGTCGGCGGCATAGTATCCACTTGGGCGATGATTGCCGCTCCGACCGATGCCACCAAATGGAGCTGCGCTACTGGCTCCTGTCAGAGGAGTGTTCCAATTAATTACCCCTGCCTTCATTTGCTTATAAAACTTTGCATATTCCTCATGACTGTCGCTCAGCAACCCCGCTGTTAATCCAAAAGCGGTTTTATTTGCCTCTTCAATCGCTGCATCGAAACTATCAACGCGAATGAGTTGCAAAAATGGTCCAAAAATCTCTTCATCAGGTCTATGATGAACTGCAGTTACGTCCATTAAACCCGGCTGCAATAAGGCTGAATCCATTTTCTTAAGATGTACTTCAACTAGAGAGATCCCTCCCTTATGCTTCAAGGCTTCTTGGACGGCTAAAATGCGGTGAGCAGAGTGTTCTGAAATAACTGGACCCATAAAGGGTTCTGGGGACTCATTATATGCTCCTACTTTGATCGATTCGATCATTTGAACTAATCGACTTATAAATGCGTCCCCTTTCGACCCTTTTGGCACAATTAAACGCCTTGCACAGCTGCAACGTTGTCCTGAGGTAAGAAATGCAGATTGAATAGTCATATATGCCGCTGCATCTAAATTGGCCACTTCAGTAACGACCAGAGGGTTGTTTCCACCTAATTCTAGGGCCAGAATCTTCTCGGGATGTTTTCCAAGAAGTTCACTAAAGACAACGCCTGTTTCCCAACTGCCAGTAAATAATAATCCATCGATCCCCTTTATATTTCCTGTAAGGATATGCCCCGTATCCCGTCCGCCTTGAACCATATTGATCACACCTGCAGGCAAGCTGCATTTTTCCCATAGGGAGAATATTTCTTCAGCAACCAAGGGAGTTAGCTCGCTTGGTTTAAACACAATCGTGTTGCCTGCTAATAAGGCTGGAATGATGTGACTATGAGGTAAATGACCTGGAAAATTAAAGGGACCAAAGACTGCAAGCACTCCATGGGGTTTGTGTCGACGAATAGATTTTCCATAAGGATGCTCGTTAACAACTTCAGGGCATCTTTCTTGATAGGCCTGATGGGAAATATTTACTTTTGCAGCCATCGAACGGACTTCTCCACGCGATTCCCATAGGGGTTTTCCCACTTCTTTAGAAATAGTTTCAGAAAGGTGTTCTTCAGACTGAACGAGTAATTCCCGGAATTTTTGTAAGAAAGCAAATCGTTCATCCACTGATAAATTGGCCCAACCTGAAGAGGCTGCATTTGCTGCTTCAATTGCCGCATTCACCTCTACATCCGTAGCTGCGTTCCCCTGCCATAGCATTTCTTCGGTGGCAGGATTGCGGGAGCTAAAAACCAAACCGCTTGAAGACAGCCACTGATTTTTTACAAAGTGATCGCGACGGCTAGGCATATGTTTCCTAAGAGCTCCCTACATATTTCACAATATCTGCAACACCTACATCTAAAGCAGTTGCAGTTGTCTCAGTGATAGCAACGTATTTACTATCCAACTCCTTTATTTGACCATAACAGACTCGAAAATCAAGTTTTTTGTTACAAATGATCTTCAAATCCACAAAATTCCCCACTTCTGAAGAGGGCATAATTTCACGGATAACCCTTTCCTGACATTGAGCAATAATCGGAATTTTATCAACATCAGATTGTACAAGGGGCCCCCCATCAAAAGGATCGATCTGATTGATATAATGAAATCCCTGCTTTAGCAATAGAACGAAGGCTGGTTCACTCTCTGGACACACCTTGCCAATGACTTGCTGAACTTCTGGCAATAAAAATGAAATGGGAATTGGATAGCTAGGAAAAATGGTCTGAGCGACGCCGGGCAAACGGGTTTGCATAGTAGAAGCTGTTACGAAGTCGTAGTCAACAAAATGGCGGCCGACACCATTCCAAAAAACCGCACCATCACCATTGAATCGCCCTCTTAGGTTTGCCAAGACCTGTTTCTGAAAATGAGTAGGAAATGCAGCAATGAATAAAAACCTGCTGTACGACAATAGCTTACCTACGCCGCCTTTTCGAAATTCAGGCAATACAAAAAGAGCTCCAATTTCCGAAGGCCCACCCTGATAGCTTTCTAATTTTAGAAGGCGCTTCTCAGTCGGCCTTTGCATTGGCGAAGGAAGAGGATCCATTTCGATGATGGAAAAAAAATAGAACGGATCGTTTGATCCGGTGCTGGCATAGACAGCACATGTTCCACACACTCTTGTAGAGGCGAGGTCTTCGAGAACGAAAATGTATTCTTCTTTTCCAGTTGTTGGACCTTTGTGGGCAAATGATTTAATGGAATTGTCGATCTTTTTGCTGAGAATGTCTTTCTGATCTG
>JABDBC010000027.1 GCA_013288825.1 Chlamydiota bacterium | reverse complement strand
ACGCAAAGGCGCGAAGGCCCAAAGAACTCAAATAATTCAACGCAAAGGCGCAAAGGCCCGAAGACGCAAAGAATTCCATTCCACACATATTTAGAAACTCTAACATGCTTCTTATTGTTTTTCTTTGCGTCTTTGGGCCTTTGCGCCTTTGCGTTTAATTTTATGTACAAAAAGAGTTTGCTCATTCTCTACTCACACAGCCCTCACAATGTAGCATGTCACGGTTTTGTCGTTGCCGCCCATGCTGATCATCATTCCGTATGGTGTCTTCAAATCAGCTTGATTTGCTGCCTTATGTGTCAATTGATGCAAAAGATCTACCATTTGGCGCACTCCTGTCGCTCCTGTAGGGTGTCCAAAGCCTCCCAGACCCCCTGACAAATTGGTTGGAATCTTCCCTCCAATTCGCATTTCTTCTGCAAGAATAAACTCTGTTCCTTGTCCTTTTTTTGCAAAGCCAATTGCTTCCAATGCAAGAATCGCAGAGATTGTAAAACAGTCGTGAATTTCTAAAACCGCAATCTCGTCGATACCGATCTTTGCTTGATCTAAAGCCTTCTTCACTGCCTCTTGCGTTGTTGAAAGTACTGTGAGATCATCCGGAGGCATTGTTATATTGCCTTGAACCTCTCCCATTCCAATAACCTCCACCACATCCTTTGAGGTCAATCCAGAACTCTTCAAGCCCTCTTCGGATAAAACAACAAGTGAGGAAGCTCCGTCAGATACTTTTGAGCAATCATACAAATTCAAATGGGGAACAAATATTTGTGGATTTGGTGGAGTCATTCCCAATGCGAACAAATCCTTTGTTTGGTTATGGGCTTCTTGAGCTTTGGGATTTTTGCGTGCATTAAGAATCGATTGCTCATACCATTTGGCCATTGCTTGTCTTGTAATTTCAGCTCCATACTGTTTTGCATAGGCTCCAGCACGCTCTGAAAATAATCCAGGAAAAAAAAAGGCCTCTCCTTTTTTTCGTTCTTTATTATAGTAGCCTGCGCCAGCCAACACATCGGCTCCATACACAGATTTCACAGTGTTTTGCATTTCAAAGGCGGCTACAAATACTGTGTCGGCAAATTCCGATAATATCCCTCTAATTCCTGTAGCAATGGCTCGGCCGCCTGTTCCACAAGCACCCTCAACAGCAGTGCAGGGTTTTCCTAATAGGCTTGGGACCATAAAAGGGAGAAATCCTGGGAGGTTTGCTTGATGGATGAATCTGCCTGACATAAAACTGCCGATGACCCCTTCATCGATATTCACATTCGGAAGCTGCTCGCAGGTACCTTCAGCGGTTTCTTTGAGATACTCTTCAAAACTTCGCATGGGTTTATTTGGATTAAATTCTTTTCGTCCAGAACCGAAGTAGGTGGTATTGTAGCCTGCACCAATGTATATTTTTTTCCTTAAGAGGCGCATTTAATTGCTCCAAATTTGAAGTAATTGCAGAAGCGGCTATCTTCAGGCCAACGGCCTGACGTATAAAAGCCTAGGGCACCGCCCTAGGTACCGTGTAGACTTTTTTCAGGCTGAAAGCCTGACGTATAGCTATACATCAGGCTTTCAGCCTGAAAAACATGTTCATATCACACCTAGGGCGGTGCCCTAGGCTTTTATACGTCAGGCCGTTGGCCTGAAGATGGCTACTTCTGCAACTCCTTCTAGATGAAAAAAGCCATTTTTAAGAACCGTGTTGACATCTTCTAGTGAATCCGCAACATGTTCTGTTACAAGCCCATTGGCAATGTCCCAAGAGCGATTCAAAAAAGCTTGGGCAATAAGAGCTCCAGAAGTTTTTGAGATACAGACTGTTGCGAGATGTTTCTTGATCTTCTCTTTTTTGTCTGGATCATTTTGCAAGCTATTCCATGATAGATCTCCGACCGACTTTTGAATCCCTATCTTATCTTCAAAACTCTTAATCGGAATATAGGCTTTTTTCTCCAGAGAATAAACTCCGTGAATGGCTCGATTCTCATAAGAAAAGATTCCATTCTTCGGAGAACCATCGGAATTTTGTCCTCCTTTTATCCCTGAAGCCAGAAATTGCTCTATCAGATTATCTTGCAAATCTGGATCTTGCAAATACGTTCTCATAATTTGCATGATATTATGGCAAACATCGAGTCCCACGTAGTCTGCTACTTGGAAAATTCCCATCGGCCTCAATAGATAGTTCTGCGTCACAAAATTTATCAAGTAGATTGTTTCAGCAAGAGATATTTGCTTTTCTTGGGCAAGTTGATTTGCTTGTTTGCAGGCAAAATGGAGTTCTCGAATAAAATGTCCGTTGCCGATAAATCCTGCCACATCATGGGAACGCACTACAGTTTTTTTGAGTCGCTTAGCTATTTCTAGAGCCATCTTTTCCAAAGATGGGTCTATTGATGTTGGAGATATGATTTCGAGTAATTTCTGTATTGCTGGGGGATTATAGAAGTGAAAGCCGATGATGCGGTGATCGAGTTGAGCCGCTTCATCTAATACAGAGATTGGAATTGAGGAGGTATTTGTGAAGTAAAATTGAGTTGATAGCGCATTTTTCTTAAGGTTACAAAAAAGGTCCTTTTTGCTTTCGACATCTTCGACAATGGCTTCAAAGACCAAATTTGCAGATTTTGCATGTGAAAGCTCAGTATCAGTGCTCACGATGTCTAGAGCGCCATCAACGAAGTATTTTACCATCTCTTCATTGCTGATAAGTGCTGCGTTCTTTTCAAAATAACGGCGCAATAGATTGATTTGCTTTTCAGCATATTTGGTCAGATTACTTCGCAGGTATCGTTTGAGCCCTATTAAACCGCTTTCGTTAGAATCTATTAAAGCAAGACGATATTCTCCAGTTCCCGATTGGCCAGACGCTTCTGCCTCGCTGCGAGCCATTTCTTGAAGAATTATAAGAGAGATCCCGCTCCCCATTTTCCCAGCAGCGCCTATTACAGCCACTCGTTTGAAGGCCTCTTTTAGCTCTGGCATGATTTATCCTCATGACGAGAATTAATAAATGCATCCATTGCTTCCTTACATTCCTCAGTTGCAAAGCTTGCCAAAAATAGAGCTTTTTCAATGTCCAGACCTGCTTGCAGGGGAACAGATTGAGAAAGATTAATCGCTTTTTTTACGCGTGAAACAGCAGATGTTGGGTGTTTGAGGATCGATTGTGCAGCTTCTATAGCGCTCGATATTAGCGTTTCTTGTTCGCAAATGCGATTGATCAAACGAAGGTCGAAAGCTTCTTCCGCAGACAAACATTTGCCCGACAGCATCATTTCTTTGGCTAGATGGACTCCAATCACGCGCGTAAGACGTTGCGTGCCGCCAAAGCCTGGAATAAGCCCCAACTGCACTTCAGGCAGACCTAATTTAGACCCGAGTTTTGCAAAGAGTAAATCGCAAGCAAGAGCCATTTCAAGGCCACCTCCCAGAGCATAGCCGTTAATTGCAGCAATTGTGACAAGCGGCGTGGATTCCAAGAGATTGGTAACTTCTTGACCCAGTTTGCAAAATTCATCAATTTGTCGATCGGACATATGGTACATCTCTTTGATGTCCGCTCCGGCAATAAATGCTTTTTCACCGGCTCCGGTGAGGATGATAGCTCTGATGTTTTCTGGAGGGTGCTCGAGAAAAACTTTTAGTTCTCGTAAAGTTGCTCGATTGAGAGCATTGAGAACATTTGGTCTATTGATTTGAAGAATAGCAATGTCGCCATTCTCTTCGTAGTTGATGTTATCCATGAGTCATTCCTCGTTTGAATTAAATTAATTGATACTAGATAAGGAAATTAAGAACAATAAGGAATTCAAATGAATAGCCCTGGCCTCAAATTTCGACAGGCAATGACTGAAGAATCCCCCCTGCAAGTCATTGGGACTGTCAATGCCTACATTGCCCTCATGGCGCAAAAGATTGGCTACCGGGCACTCTATTTGTCTGGCGCCGGAGTGGCAAATTCATCATATGGGTTCCCTGACATCGGATTAACCACACTCGACAACGTTTTATCAGACGTAACTAGAATCACATCAGCCGTTGATCTTCCCCTTCTAGTCGACATTGATACAGGGTGGGGTACACGTTTGATGATTCAGAGAACTATAAAACAAATGATTCGGGCTGGCGCTGCAGGAATCCACATCGAAGATCAGGCGATAAATAAGCGGTGCGGCCATCTACCAGGAAAAAAGCTCGTCTCGAAGAAGGAGATGGTTGATCGGATAAAAGCAGCAGTTGATGCCAGAACCGATCCCGGATTTATTATCATGGCACGGACAGATGCTTATGCAGAAGAAGGGATCGAGCATGCTTTGGAGCGTGCCACTGCCTATCGGAATGCAGGAGCTGACATGTTGTTTCCAGAAGCTTTGCATTCTATTCATGATTATACGTTATTTAAGGAGCGCGTGGGGATACCTATCTTGGCAAATTTGACAGAATTTGGAAAAACCCCATTGTACACCATTCAAGAACTTGCGAAATCTGGCGTGGACATAGCTTTATATCCCTTGTCGATTAATCGATCGATGAATTTGGCAGCAAGACAAGCATTAAAAGAGATCAAGCATAAAGGGACGCAACGCCATCTTCTGCATCGGATGCAGACTCGGGATGAGCTCTATGATTTTTTAAATTATTCCTCTTATGAAAATGAGCTCTGAGGGAAGGGGCGGGGTAGATAAATAGTTACGAATGGGGGAAATGTTATGGTTGAAACAGCGGATAAAAAAGGTACAGAAGGGCTCGCAGGCGTCATTGCTGGAGATTCAGCTATTTGTCAATGCGGTGCAGGGGAGCACGGTCTGCACTATCGAGGCTACAGCATCGACGATTTAGCCAAACACTCCTCGTTTGAAGAAGTAGCTTGGCTATTAACGCGAGGGGAACTTCCGAACACCAATGAATTGGCAGAATACCGCTCAAAGTTAAAAGGACTCAGAGATTTGCCCCCAATTTTGAAGAATGTGTTGGAGCAAATTCCAGCCAGTGCAAACATGATGGATCTCTTGCGAACAGGATGTTCTGTTTTGGGCAATTTGGAGCAGGAGTCAGCTCACCACGAGCAGCTTGCCATTGCTGACCGCCTCATAGCTTGCTTTAGTTCCATGCTTTTTTATTGGTGGAATTTTCATAAGAAAAAGGAACGCACGATACTTAAAACCGATCAAGATAGCTTGGCGGGTCATATTTTAACATTGTTGAACGGAACAGCACCAGATCCAATTGCAACCCATTGTTTAGATGTTTCTTTAATTCTCTATGCCGAACATGAATTTAATGCCTCAACGTTTACTGTGAGAACGATAACAAGTACTCTATCCGATTTTTATTCCGCCATTTGCGGAGGGATCGGGGCCTTAAGAGGCTCTCTACATGGCGGTGCAAACGAGTTCGCCATGCATATGCTGGAGCGCTTTAGAGATCCTGACGATGCAGAAGCATCCGTTTTGCAAATGCTGAGCAAAAAGCAGCTGATCATGGGCTTTGGTCATCGGGTATATAAGACATCGGATCCCCGTTCTGAAGTGATTAAGGCTTGGGCGCACAAGCTCAGTCTGACCTCAAACGAACCACAACTTTTTGAGATCGCAAAGCGTGTGGAAGAGGTGATGTGGAGCGAAAAGCGTCTATTTCCGAATTTAGACTTCTATAGTGCATTAGCTTATCATTATATAGGTATTCCCACCCCGATGTTTACGCCACTATTTGTGATGTCGCGCATTGCAGGATGGTCGGCGCATATTATCGAGCAGAGGGCGCATAACAAGTTGATCAGGCCTTTAGCGCACTACATCGGGCCAGCGCCACGCCCATACCCATACACCCACTCATGAGTTTAAGGCATGTAACATCTGAGAAGAAAAGTAACAGGATGGACAGGATCGCAAGCGGCAGGATAAGAAGGATAGTGTTTATCCTCTTGATATTCAAAGAATTTCCAATTGAGCTGCGGCCTCCGGCCGCAGCTCAATTGGAAATTCTTTCGATATTACAAGTGGATGCTTACTATCCTTCTTATCCTGCCGCTTGCGATCCTGTCTATCCTGTTACTTTTCTTCTCAGATGTTACATGCATTAGCCTGTGGTATGTTCTGGAGGAGGTCATGATGAAATATGATGAGATCATTGTTACTCTCGCAGATTATGTTCATGCACCCCCTGTGTTCACCCAAGAAGCCTACCACACTGCAGCACTAAGCCTTGCAGATGCTCTAGGATGCGCTGTCCTAGCTTTGAAATTTCCCCAATGTACAAAACTGCTTGGACCTGTTGTTCCAGAGACTATTGTTCCACATGGAAGTAGAATTCCGGGGACACAATATGTTTTAGACCCGATTCTTGCAGCGTTTGATATTGGAAGTATGATCCGATGGCTCGATTACAATGACACCTGGTTGGCAGCAGAGTGGGCACATCCGTCGGATAATCTCGGAGGGATTTTGGCTGTTGCAGATTATCTGGGACAAACTTCAAATCCAAAAATAACGGTGCACGATATATTGAGAGCCATGATACAAGCTTATGAAATCCAAGGGGGATTGGCCTTAGAAAATAGTTTTAATCGAGTAGGGCTGGATCATGTGATATTTGTGAAAGTCGCTACAGCTGCAGTGGTAGCAAAGATGCTTGGTGCGTCTCATCAGCAGCTATTGGATGTCATTTCTAACGCGTGGATAGATTTAGGTCCACTTAGAACGTATCGACATGCTCCTAATACTGGATCGCGCAAATCTTGGGCTGCTGGGGATGCCACAAGCCGTGGGGTCCAATTGGCCTATATGATCATGCGTGGAGAAATGGGATACCCCACACCGCTGTCGACAAAGAAGTGGGGACTTTACGATGTTTTGTTTCATGGAAAGCCTTTTGTCTTTCAGAGGCCTCTTGATTGCTATGTAATGGAGAATATCTTGTTTAAGGTCTCGTTTCCAGCAGAGTTTCATGCTCAAACAGCTGTGGAGTCAGCAATAAAGCTGCATCCGCATGTGAAGGATCGGTTGGAGGAGATCGCTTGCATTGATATTGAGACCCATGAATCGGCCTTGCGCATTATTGACAAGGTGGGAGTTTTGCGCAATCCAGCCGATCGAGATCATTGTTTGCAATATATGGTGGCTATAGGTTTGCTTCACGGGACATTGACGGCGCACCATTATGAAGATCACGAGGCCTCAAATCCAAAAATTGATGTGTTGCGAAATAAGATGACGTTGAAAGAGAACAAGCAATATAGCATTGATTATATGGATCCTGACAAGCGTTCTATTGCGAATTCGATCACAATACGATTGCATTCAGGGGAGACGCTAGGACCGATTGAGACCCAATATCCGCTGGGGCATCGCAAGCGGCGGCAAGAGAGTTTAGGAAGCCTGTTTGATAAGTTGGATGCCAATCTGAGAAGTCATTTTTCTGAAAAGCAATCTGAGAAGATTGTTGCTATGTTTCGGGATTATGAGAAGTTAAAGGATATGTCTGTGACGACCTTTGTGGGCCTTTTTTGTGATTGATAAATGCCCTCGTAAAATTACTTCAGAATAGCCCACAATAGAGGTTATGCACGGCCCGGAGGGCTGTTACAATTTAGCCCAGGCTAAGCGCTGCCCCGGAGGGGCGAGCGAAGCCTGGGTTTGGCATCACCCCACACATTCCGCCCCGGAGGGGCGGTACAAACCAATAATAAGGTTGCACACGGTCCGGTCGTGTGCAACATCCTTTGGCTATGCAATGCAATGCTCGTTCCGTGTTGGCTTGTGCCGCCCCTCCGGGGCGGAATGTGTGGGGTGATGCCAAACCCAGGCTTCGCTCGCCCCTCCGGGGCAGCGCTCAGCCTGGGCTAAATTGTAACAGCCCTCCGGGCCGTGCACAACCTCTGTTGTGGGCTGTTCTGAAGTAATTTTACGAGAGTTAAGACGCAATTTCGCCTATGAAATTGTATAAGTTATTTTTTGACGATCCCTTAACATTCAAGATGCCATTAAGGCTACAATAGAGCTGTATTTGGAGCAGGGCGATCCTATTCCCGAACCGATAAGTAAAGAAGAAATCGCCTTAGATAAGTTTTTTGAAGGCATCCGCAAAGACAATTCTATTGTTTTGTCCAATGAAGATCGAGATACTTTTCTAAAGGCTTTGGAGAACCCTCCTGAGCCAAATAAAAGGTTAAGACAGGCTCTTAAACATCATAAGCGATTGATTATAAGTAAACTATGAAGGTCAATATAGCATCTTGAAGTGGTAAATAATCAAGTTCTTATTTTTCTTTCCCATGCTTTAAGAAATATGCTATTTCTTCTTTATTTTTACGTCCTTGAGCAACTCCAACTACAAATTCCTCGTAGTCATTGTCGGAAAAAACTGTGTTGGTACCATTTTCCTCGAGAAATAGGATGGCGGTTAAGGCGCCAGTTCTCTTGTTGCCATCATTAAAGGGATGATTTTGTACAATGTGAAATAGATAGGCTGCAGCCTTATTGTAAATGGTCTTGTGAAGATACTCCCCATACATTGATGTACGAGGCATTTCTACTGCCGAAATAAGCAGTCCCTTATCGCGGATTCCTGGCAGTCCCCCATGATCCATTAAAAAAGCATCATGTATTTCAATAACTTGTTCGACTGTTAAAAATTTTGTCATCTTTTAGAGAGATTTTTTGCAAGTTGATAGCGTTCTTTGCGAATTCGTTTCAGTCCTTTCCTAAAGCTTGTATTGTCCAATTCGATATCTCCATCTTCTTCTGCAGCTTCTTTAAAAGCTAACGCTTCTAATATGTATTCACGCATAGATATTCCTTTCTTTGTAGCCAACATTTTTAAATGCACATGTTGCGCGGGAGGAATATCTAAACTTAATCGAATCATGTGTTGAGCTTGTCTCATATAGAAACCTCCTTATTTCCACATTTCCATAATAACTGAAATGTTGATTAATAGTCAATTCTCTACAAGTTACTCCTCAAGGTGCTAGTGGCATAATCCGGATTTTTTGTTTGCAACTATGAATTGGCTCAAAACCGAGAAGATAAAGTTCTCGATTCGAGAAGTTAAACTTCACGAAAACAAGCAGAAAAATAATAGAAGTTGCGAGCTAAGATTTTTCAGAAAGAGGCTTTAGAAGAAATACTCCTAGGGTAGTTCGGATATTTTGGATTGTATGGGCTTGAGATCAGGATATTCTTTATAAAAACGCTCCAGAGGGCTTTTATTCAACATACTACTGTAAATATTATCATTAACTTCTTTCGTGGTAGAAGTTTCGTTTCCTAATTCGCGTGGGTTTTTAGCTGTGCCATACGCGAAGTTGATATTTCTGTTCTTAGTCGCGCATCCCTTAATAATCTCCAAGTAATCATCAAGTCTCTCTTGAGCTAATACATAGCCTTTTCCTGTATCTGTAAACACAATGAATCCGATAATGACAAAGGCTACAATTGTTACGATTGCAGCAATGGTAGTAAGGGGATTTAAAGCCAGGAATGCTCCGGCACAGATGCCTGCAAGACCAATTAATAGCACAGTCACAGCAGCGTAAGTAAATCTCTTAAGATTTTTCTCCTTCGATTGGAATTTTGTTTTTAAATCTGAGAAAATGGTTTTGGCTCTATCACTAGTTAAGTTGTTAATACCTTCTTTCCCAAGTTTTTCTTTTACGCATTCGCTAATCTCAACGGTGGTGAAACAGCCTCTCACATTAGGATATCTTTGAACTGTTAAAGTAAAAGCTTCGCCACTCATAATAATCCCTATTTATATGACTAATTAATATTAAACGCTAGTATATCAGATGTGAACAATTATTGCAAACTGAATATTAAAATGAATATTTAAAAGCGCAACACGAGCGCAGACAAGATCATGCAAGAGCTGTTGCAAGGGCTAAGGACGCGCCGGGGACGGTTCTCGCATAAGGGGATCCTTTTGACACAGGCCGCACAAAAAGACTTTTACATTCATAGATTGGCCTGTGTTAAAAGGATCCCCTTATGCAGAACCGTCCCACGCGCAGACGAGACAGCACCGGGGACGATTCATTTTTGTTTATTTCAACATCTGTTATTTTCAACATTTATTTTTTTAACACCTATTTTTCAACATCTATTTTTCAATTGACATATTTAATATAAATAAGTATACTAGCTTTTTCATAATACTAACTTAATAAAAGGAATTAATTAAAATGGCTACATCTTCTACATCTTCTATATCTTCTACATTTTCTTCAAACAGCACAAGCAGTACGAGTCATTCATCGCCCCCTGCCGCAAAACCCTTACCACGATTAGGAATCTATCGACTACCTGATGTAATTACTTTAATGATTTTCGACTTGTTAAATGTAAAAGAGCAAGCACTTATAATGAGTGTCTGCAAACAATGGCGGACGTTTCTGATGGAGGCTCCTAGTGAATTATTTTATCCTTATGCAGCAATTTCTAATCCTCGTTCAGTTGATGATCCTCTTTTAATTAATTATGCTAAGTCACACAAAACGAAAAGAGCTATTGCTTTAACAATACAACATCCACAATCAGAGTTAGACTTACATACTTGGGAATCTGCATCACATTGGGTTACGGCTACGATGGATTTGAATTCAGAGTTGAGATTGAATAGGACTCAGAGAATGAATATTAGTGACGAGGGGCTATCTGCTCTTTGTAGAGCCTTTAGGATTAGTTCATTTACTCTCACACATGTAGGAGAAAGTTTATCTGAAAGGGATATTACATCTCGAAGTATTAGCCTATTAAATCCTGATATTCTTACCAATTTAGATCTTAGACCTGATTTGAAATATAGAGCATCCGGAGATTCGTCCAGACGACGTAATCCTTTGTTTAATGAAGCATTATTGAATTTTATTGCCTCTTGTAAAAAGTTGAGAACATTGTCGCTTTTTGGACCTGATGTCACAAGTATTGCACTCTTCCATCTCAGTGAGCTTACAAGACTTTCTCTCATCAATTGTCGTACTCCTGAGGTTGACTTAAATAAGCTCGCCAATCAATGTCCGAATCTTACGAACTTAGAACTTTCCCATGCATCTGTTTCAGACACAACTATTTCTCTTCTGGCTTTAACAGAACTTGTTGAGTTACGTTTAATTTCATGCCGGCATATCCGAAATCTAGTTCCTCTAACAGTAAATTGTCCTAAGCTTCGGTTGTTAGATGTGACGGGTAGTTGGATCACTACTGAAGGATTTATTAAACTTAGTTTAAGCCATCTTACATCTTTAAATTTGAGGCGCTGCTATGATGTGACAAAAGACGCGTTGATGGAATTAGCTAGCAATTACCCTAGTCTTGGAAGATTAGATCTTTCTAGCACTGGACGTAGGACTGGACATATAGACAACGAAATAGTGTCATCACTTCGTTTAAGAAACCTAACTTGGTTAGATGTAAGCTATGGCATGGCGGGTGAAATAGATGATAGAGGGCTTATTTCCCTTTTTATAAATTGCACTCTATTACAGCATGTTAATGTATCAGGCTCTTCAATAACAAATGAAGGATTAGGAAAGTGTATTGCAACCCGATTAACTTCATTGAGTTTAAATTACTGCCAAAATCTAACAGATGAATGTATAAAAATTTTGAATTCAAATTTTCCCAATCTTCAAACCTTAGAACTTGGCAATTTGCCGAGCATTACATCCGTTGAAGGGTTATCATTAAAGCAACTGACTTCTTTGAATTTCAGGGGCTGTAGCATAACTGATGAAGGTCTGCCTGGTATATCGATCGGTTGTCCAAGAATTCGGTATTTATATCTTAGTAACGATATTACAGATAAAGGAATAGCTAGACTTTGTTTAAGTAAATTACTTCATATTGAATTAGGATCTAACAGACAAATTACATATTATGGATTGAAAATGCTTACAAAGCATTGCCTTAAACTTAGACGTGTAGTTCTCGATGCAACTACTTTGCATAGATTATCTTCCCGAGAAACGGAAGAATTACCTAAGTCATTAGAATTATATCGCTTTTAGAGCGAAAATCCTCTTACCCCCCTCTGATGCATGCCAGCGCAGGGGGACGGTTAAAATCTTATTAGAATCACTTGGTAATGGAAAGAAAAACCATGAGCGGCGTTGGGTAGCAGGCCAACACTACCAGGCATGCAAACGCCGCACCACCCACCAATGCCGCAGCATACGACTTCGGAGCTTCAACCTCGTGTTCCTGCTTTTCTGAAAACATGACAGCTATAATGCGCAAATAATAATATGCCGACAAAACAGCTGTGACTAATCCAACAATGACAAGGCCGTAGAAACCAGCCTGGAAGGTAACCTTTAACACGTAAAATTTTGCAAAAAAGCCAGCTGTTGGAGGTATTCCAGCCAATGTCAATAAACACAAAGTCAAGGTAGTTGCAAGCCATGGAGAACGCTTAAAGAGCCCCTGAAGATCCTGCAGCATGACCCCTTGAGCTTTGGTGTCGAGATAAGCAATCACTGCAAAAGAGCCCAAGGTTGCAATGACATAAACCACCAAATAGAACATCAACGCAGGCATCGCTTCAGGGCCTCCTGCAGCAAGAGGCATAATCATATAGCCTGCGTGGGCGATCCCTGAGTAGGCAAAAAATCGTCTCAGTTGTATTTGTCGAATTGCCACAATGTTGGCATAAATTAACGTTGGATATGCCAAGAAGGCAATTCCTTGATTCCAAAGAGGATCAAACTGTGGCAAAGAAACCAAAAACACTCTCACAAATGCTGCAAGGGCTCCAACTTTGGTACCCACGGCCATAAATGCAGTGACAGGAGTAGGCGCACCACAATAGACATCTGGCGCCCATGTTTGGAAGGGGGCTACAGCAGCTTCAAAGCAGAGACCAAGAGTGATCAAGGCAATGCCGCTCAAGAAAAGAGTCTTATTGGTTCCGGCTTGAATATTTTGATAGCTGCTTGCAAGTTCATCGAGGCGCGTTGTCCCTGTAGCTCCATAGACTAATGCGATTCCATATAACAAAAATGCCGTTGCAAGAGCTCCTGTGAGGAAGTATTTGATTGATGCCTCATGGGAGAGTTCCCAAGTCTTCATATATCCGCAGAGCACATACAAGGAGATTGCGAGGGTTTCAATGCCCAGAAATAGCGTTAGGAAATCCGCTGAGTAGCCAATTAAAATTAAACCAAAAAGGGCAGCAAGCAGTAGAAAAAAGTATTCACCGTGGGATGATTCGAACCGTTGAAAAAATGAAGATGAGAGCAGAGTGGCAGCCAATCCAATTGCGAGAAAGAAAAGGGTGAAGAATTGGGAAACTTGGTCAAATTGGAGCCAGGGTGTAAGCAAAGGATTTGTGCTTGCAGGAGCATAGATGGTAGCAAATAATGCCAAGGTAATGAATGTGAAGGAGATTGTTGCCGAAAACTTTTTTGCGACGTGTTCTGCGAAACTTTCGACGAGCAGTATGACGAGGGCGCCTACCAATAGGATGAGGAGGGGGCCGAGTGCGGCGAAATCGATTAAGTTTAAGCTTGCGTCCATGTTTTTTCTCCCAGGAGTCTTTATTAAAATTCGTCGATGTTGTACCGCCCCGGCAGAGACAATTGCAGAAGTGTCACATCATCAGGCCAACGGCCTGACGTATAACAGCCTAGGGCACCGCCCTAGGTGTGATACAAACATGTGTTTCAGGCTGAAAGCCTGACGTATAGCTATACGTCAGGCTTTCAGCCTGAAAAAATCTCTCCACTATACCTAGTACACTGTAAGGTAAATCCGTCCAAGTAAAAACTTCGCGAAAGCTCCCGCGGTTGAACGATCGTAAGTCACCCAATATTAGCAATATGGGGTGACTTACGATCGATTCAACCCCGGGGCTTTGGCGGAGTTTTTACTGGCACGGATTTACCTTATAGTGTACTAGGGCGGTGCCCTAGGCTTTTATACGTAAGGCCGTTGGCCTGATGATGAGGCACTTCTGCAATTACTTCGTATGGTCGCTACATCATTTTACAGTTTAAGGGCTGCGGTGGCATTCTGAATCACTTCCAAAACCGTTGCGGGGTAAATGCCTATCCACAACACTAATGCCACTAAAGGCGTCGCCAAAGCCAAATTCTTCCCCGAAATATCCACCCAGCTTTCTTTGAAAAAGCTTGGAGCCTCAAAATAGACCTTTTGCATCCATCGGAGCATATAGATCACCGACAAAATTACTATAAGACTGAGTATTCCAGCCAACCAAGGGTCACTCTTAAATAGTCCAAATAGAATCAAAAATTCCCCGACAAAATTATTTGTGCCAGGAAGAGCTACAGAGGAAAGTACAAAAAACAGAGTCAACCAGCACAAAACTGGCATAAATTTAGCTAACCCACCTACATGTCCGATCGCTGTGGTTCCAATCCGTTCTTCAAGCCATCCTGCGACTAAAAACAGGGCTGCAATCGTAATGCCATGATTCAGTGCTTGTAAAATGGCTCCAGAATGAGCTGTTTGGTTCCATACAAAAAGTCCCACCAGAATGAAGTTTACATGGGAAAAGCTGGAATAAGCCAACAACCTCTTGTAGTCTTTTTGTCCCCAAGCGGCAAAGGCACCGTAAAAAACTCCAGTAATGGCCAATCCCAACAATAGGGGACTCCATGCTTGCAGATGTAATGGAAAAAGTTCCATTCCGATTCGGAGAATCCCATAGATTCCCGCTTTTGACAAGATCGCTGAAAGCAAAATCGTCCCTGAGGTTGAAGCTTGATAATAGGCATCTGAAAGCCAGCCATGGAAGGGGAATAGGGGGATTTTGACAGCGAAAGCAAGCATAAATATCAAAAAGAGATAAAGAGCATAGGGGGAGTTTTCTGCGATTTTGGCCAATACGGTCAAGTTGAAAGTGCCATTGGGAATAGTTGTTAGGGTTGTCAAATAGAGAGCCAGCACGGCAGCAACCATTAAGGCCGATCCTGCGATCATATAAATCAGGAACTTAAGAGCAGCTTTTTCCCTTTCAGAAGATCCCCACAATAATATGATGAAATAGAGCGGAAGCAGAACCGCTTCCCAAAAGATCGTAAACAGAGCTAAGTCCCGAGCTGTGAAAAATCCAAAGAGAAGCCCTTCAAGAAGGAGAACAAGTCCATAAAAGACATTTGGAGAAGAAAGGCTTTCTGAACGGGCTGAGAGGATGCTTATGGGGATAATAATAGCTGTTAGATACAAAAAAAGGAGCGAAAGGGAATCGATACTCAAATGGAATTCAATGGCAACAGCCGGCAACCAAACATATCTGACATCAGCTCCAAGCCATTGTGTATTCCCAAACATTAAATAGGCCAATGGAGCTAAGCTGAGTAGAGCAGCTAGATATTTTGAATGTTTTTGAGATAATCCAACTGCAAAGAAAGCAATGAGAGAAGCAGCAAAAGGGAGGAGAAATAGTAATAGTAGATGACTCATAGTTCTATCCTTAGAAGGCCATGTAAACGATTAAAAGAGCCATGCCGATGGCCATCCAAGCAACATAGGAGCGGATCTGACCGCTTTGCATCTGTTGTAGCCACCGAGCGGTTTTTTGTGTTCCATGCGCTGTTGCGAGGATCGATCCTTCAATCATTTTTGGTTCAATAAATCGGGTGATGAGGCTCGCTACAAATTTCAAGGGGTTCACAAAAAGGAGGTCGTAAATTTGATCGATATAGAATGCTTTTTTGAGAACTTGTAGAGGGGCTCCCAGGCGTTGGGCATATTTCGAGTAAATTGTATAAGCTAGGGCAATTGCCAGGAGTGCTCCAACGGTTGATGCGAGGGTTTCGAGGGTGAATACAAAGTTGCCGCTGGGTTGGTTGCCCGGTAATCCGATGCCGACTTTATGCAAGAAACTTTCCAAGGGAGGCATTGCCCCGAAGGCATATCCCAAGAAGCCTCCAATGATCGACAAGACGGCAAGAGCTGTGACTGGACCTGTCATGATGGAGGGGGCTTCCTCCACTACTTTGATGATTTTTTCTTCCAATCGGGTTTTTCCTAAAAACGTCAAATAATAAGCACGGGTCATATAGAAGGCTGTAAGAATGGATGTGAGCAACCCTGTATAGAAAAGCAGTTCATAGCCGGCATGGTGAACCTGTTCAAGAATGAGATCTTTGCTGAAAAAGATTGCTAGTGGAGGAATGCCAGCAAGGGCGATTGCTCCGATCAAAAAGAGCCATCGCGTTTTGAAGAATATTTTCCAAAGACCACCCATATAATCCATATTGGTGCTTCCATGCATCATATGGACAACGTTTCCAGCAGCCAAGAAGAGAAGAGCTTTGACAAAGGCATGTGTCGTAAGATGAAACATACCGGCATAAAAAGCCCCAACGCCGCAGGCTAAAAACATATATCCTAATTGACTTATCGTTGAATAGGCCAGGACCCGTTTTAGGTCTGTTTGAGCTAAGGCGCACAAAGCTGCGAAAAGAGCTGTGGCAGCACCTATAATGGCAATGATATATAATGTAAGTGGAGTAAGCAAATAGACGTCGTGCATCCTTACAACCAAATAGACTCCAGCTGTGACCATTGTAGCGGCATGGATCAAAGCGGAAACAGGAGTTGGACCTTCCATGGCATCTGGAAGCCACACTTGTAAGGGCAGCTGAGCTGATTTCCCCATGGCTCCCACAAAATACAAGAAGGTCATCAATGTCAGCAGAGGGGCTCCGATGGCAAATAGCTGTGCGACCCGTTGTGTGACATCTGTGATTTCTCCGGTTCCAAAGATTTGAAACGTCAATAGCAATGCGATGAGGAAGCCGCAGTCGCCGATCCGATTGACTACAAAGGCTTTTGTGGCAGCTTGAGCAGCTGCTGGCCGGTGATACCAATAGCCGACAAGTAAATAGGAGGCCAGACCAACCCCTTCCCATCCAGCGAAGAGAAGAAGCAAATTGCCCGCAAGCACTAACAGAAGCATTGCGAAAATAAAGAAATTTAAACAGGCGAAGTAGCGGGCGAAGTCCTCTTCATGTTCGATGTAGCCGATGGAATAAAGATGAATGAGGAAGCCAATTCCTGTGATGATCAAAGTCATAAGAAGGGCGAGAGGGTCGATGTAAAGTGTAAAATCGGCATCTATTCCACTCACGGGGATCCAGTGGTAAATAAAGAAAGTCTGGGGTTGCATTTGTGTATTTGTATAGATCCATAGAAGCGAGCTAAAGCAGACGAATGAAATGAGAACGGACGCACAGGCAATGAAACCGGTTAGGCGTCGACCGATGATGTTGGAGGCACTCATTAGTCCTAGAAAGCTCACAAGGGGTAAAAAAAGTCCGAGCAGTACAGCGTAGAGCATTTTAACCTTTTAGAACATTGTATTGGTCCACATCGACAATTTGTTTCGAGCGGAACAGGTTTATGATAAGAGCAAGGCCGACGGCAGCTTCTGCGGCGGCAACGACTAAGACGAAAAATACCCAGACCAGCCCAGTTTCATTCCCCCATTGGCGTGCGAAGGCGACAAAAAGCAAGTTGGCAGCATTGAGCATTAGTTCTATCGATAAAAAGAAGATCAGGGCATTGCGTTTTACAAGTACTCCGATGACCCCTACAGCAAACATTGCCATGCTGATATAAATAAAAAACAAAATATCCATTATTTGGCCTTCCTCCCTATGTATACTGCTCCAATAAGAGCAATTAAGAAGACAAAGATAACTGCTTCAAAAGGGAAAAAGAAGTCTAGATACAGGGCTTCTCCAAGCGATTCAACGGTGCCATAACCAGTGGGAAGGGCTCTTTGAGCGGGGGGATGGGCTCTCAGCTGATAACCTAAGAAAATTAAAGAGCCTGTAAAAGCAATCGCTGCAAATATCAGAAAGGGTTTGTAGCTTCTTGGTTGAAATTTGGATAGTTGTTGGTAGGCATCTTGAAACAGGACAATCACAAACATGAAGATGACTAAGATGGCTCCAGCATAGACCAGGACTTGCATGACAGCGATGAATTGAGCAGAAAGTTGGAGGTAGAGTGCAGCGAGCATGAGGAGAGTCAGCAGAAACGAAAGGCTAGCGTGGATCGGTTTTTCAAGCAAAATCACGCCGAAAGAGGAAAGCACTAAAACTATCCCGAGAATCCATTGTGCGATCGTAGCAAAAGGGAACATATTGTGATTAAATCTCCCTTTTTGGATCGCGTCCAGAATCCCCAGGATTCTTCTCTGTCAGCATATCTTTCGTGTAAATTAACGATTCACGAGTATAACCTGAAAGTTCATACTCATTTCCTAGGATGATGGCTCCAGTTGGGCAAGCTTCTTCGCAGTATCCACAAAAGATGCATCGAAGCATGTTTATCTGGAAGTCTTCTGCGTATCGTTCTCCATGTGAATTGGGGCTATTTGGGTCGTTTTGAGCTGGTTTCACGTAGATCGCTTGTGAAGGGCATGCGATGGCGCATAATTCACAGCCGACACATCGCTCAGCACCATCTTCCCATTTGGTAAGATAGTGACGGCCTCTGGAGCGCTCTGGGAGTTTGCGCTTTTCCTCGGGATATTTTTCAGTGATCGGTTTTCTAAAGGCATATTTGACTACAATGAGGAGTCCCCGAAGTAATGCAAGCACTCTGTATAAGGTTTGTTTCATTCTACACCAATGTAAAGTAAGCCGTAATGATCAAATTAATGGTTGCGAGAGGGACCAAAACCTTCCAGCCAAAACTCATCAGCTGATCGTAGCGAAAACGGGGAAGTGTTGCTCGCACCCATATGAAAAAGAAGACAAATAATGCCACCTTTAACGCATACCAAACGATGGGAAGATCGCCAGGTCCATGCCAACCGCCGAGGAATAATGTAACTGCTATTGAGGAGACTGCCAAGATGTTGATATATTCTGCAAGGAAGAACATCGCAAACTTCATTCCACCATATTCAGTGTGATATCCGGCGGTCAGCTCTTGCTCGGCCTCAGGAAGGTCAAAAGGAGCACGATTAGTTTCAGCAAAGGCTGTAATGACGTAAATGATGAAACTAACGGGATTAGTCCAAATAAACCAGTGAGTGCTTTGAGCTTCTACTATGGCTGGGAGGCTTAGAGTTCCAGCTGAAAGGACTACAGTCAAAAGAGAGAGGCCCATCGGGATTTCATAACTGATTAATTGGGCAGTGCCTCGGAGTCCACCGAGAAGAGAATAACGACTGTTGGATGCCCAACCGGCCAACACAATGCCATAGACTGCTAATGAAGAAAACGCGAGTAAGAAGAGAATGCCTGCATTGACATCAGCGATATAGAGATGGACAGTGCGTCCGAAGATTTCGATGTCGCCGCCAATAGGAATCAGTACAAAGGCGAATAGAGCAAGAAATAGGGAAATGCCAGGAGCAAGCCAGTAGGTGAAGCGTTCGATGTTGGCGGGTTGGAAGCTTTCTTTAGAAAGGAGTTTGAGACCATCTGCAATGGGTTGTAGCAGGCCAAAAAAGCCGACGCGATTAGGGCCATAGCGCATTTGCATGCGACCCATGACGACTCTTTCGCATAGGACCATGTATCCTGCGGCGCCCATGAGCACACCAATCATGATCAGGCCCTTAATAATTACAATCACCGCATCAATTAACACCCTATGCACTCCTACAAAATTGCGAATTAAACCATTTGTTATTAACCAGACTTGTCAAAAAAATTAAACGCAAAGGCGCAAAGACGTCTAAAAGGTAGCTTTAAAACATTATAATTCCCCTCTGCGTCTCTCTGGACGAAGGGACAAGGGACCTAAAGGACCTAAAGGACATAAGGGACAAGGGACATAAAGGACAAAGGACATTTGTTGTCCCTTATGTCCCTTAAAGTCCCTTACGTCCTTTAGGTCCTTTAGGTCCCTTGTCCCTTCGTCCGCAGAGGGGAATTATAAGGCATTAAAGCTACCTTATAAACCAATCGTCTTCAATTTTATTTTCTTTCCTTCTTTGCGCCTTTGCGTTTAATTTCTTTCATTCATATTCTTTTGATTGTTACGCCAATTCCGTTCAGTAAGTTTATTCCGAGCTCGTGCACAGGTAGCTCTGGAAAACCCAAAGGCAAAACAACCGTTCCCTTTGCAACTTTGTCATCCAGCTTCACCTTCCCAGCAATCGCATTTCCGTTTGCACTGATTTCAATTCGGTCCCCGTTTTGTAAATTGTAGTTTGTTGCCTCTGAGGGATGTATGCGGAATCGTGGCTCTTTTGTCAATTGAACAAGTTGGGGATCGTGTTTCATTCGCATGCCATGGTCAAACAAAGAATGGGCAAATGTCGCTGCCAATGGAGTGTGCGCTATTGGTTGTATTGGTTTTGACGATGCTTTTCTTTCAGGGCGAGAGTGAGGTAATCGGCCAGGCTTTAAGGAATCATAAACAGATTGGTCGAGGGCCATTGTGAGCCCAAGTTTGTTTCCGATGAAAGTGAATATTTCCCCATCGCTATATGTGTTCAGCTGCGGCTCTTTTCCTGGTTGAATCTGTTGTACTCGTCCTTCGATATTGATGAAGCTTCCCCCTTTTTCAATATAGCATAACGCTGGCAAGACGAGATCGGCTTGTCTAGCTGTTTCAGTTAAAAAGAGATCTTGCACAATCATGAAGCCCAATTTATTGCGGAAGTCATTCCAAATTTGAGAAGGATATTTCTTTGCAGGATTGGCTCCGACAACATAAAGAAAATCCCATCCTGATTTGGCTCCAGCCTGTAGCAACTCTACGACATTCAATCCTGGATTGGTCAATTTTTCTCCAAATGGACCATATTCAGGGCGCATTCCTGCAATGGCTGCACCGATGCTATTTCCACGTCCTTCTAGAATATTTAGGGAAAGGTTTTGGGTGTTTTTGCAAAGCTTTGAAAGTTCTCCTAGGATGGCTTGTCGTTGTGGATGAGCTAGGTATTGATTTCCAACGAATAAGGCCCCTTTTTTCCCCTCTTTTGCCAAGGCCGCAATGATCGATTGGTGAGAATTAATAGTTTCAAGTTCTTTGCCAGGGGAATGTAAGACTGTTTTTGTAAAGTATTTGGCGGTTTCTGGGGCGTAATGCCCTACAAATATGATCTGAGCGCCTCGATCGATAGCTTGCTTAAGCCTTAGCCATATGATGGGGAATTCTTCGGTGAGGTCGGCGCCGAAAATAATTGCATACGAAAGCTGCTCACATTCGCCTATGGAGATCTCCATGCCACTGTCGAGAGCTTCTTCATCTTGATTAAATACAGGCATCCCCACGCGATGGTCGAGATGATTGGTGCCAGCACCTTCTCGGATAAGTTTTTGTAGCAGATAGCATTCTTCAACAGTGATGGTGTTTCCGCCGAGGGCTCCAATTTTTCCATTTGGTTTATAGGCATCAATCTTTGACGCAATTAGAGAGAAGGCTTCTTCCCAGTCTGCAACTTCGAAATGACCATTGCGTTTGATCAGAGGGGTTTTAAGTCTTTCTGGATGATATGCAAACTCATATCCGAACCATCCCTTATCACACAGCCAAATGTCATTGACATCCCGATTTTCTCGCGAACGGGTACGCATGATTTCTCCGTCTCGAGAGTCTAAAACGAGACTGCAGCCAACAGGACAAAGGGTGCATGTGCTATTGGTAGTATCATTGTCCCATGGGCGCGCTCGGAAGCGATACACTTGGCTCGTCAAAGCACCTACAGGACAGATCGAAATAGTATTTCCGATGAATTTGGATTCAGCTGGTCCACCATCGGGAGTTGATACCTCTGTTTTAAATCCTCTGTCGACAAACTCTAGGGCATGATCGCCAGCAACTATATCTCCGAAGCGGGTACAACGTGCGCAAACAATGCAACGTTCCCTGTCGAGCATTAATACGGGGCCAAGGGGGATCGGTTTTTTGAAACGCCGTTTATCTTCAAAGAACTTGCTTTCTCCGGGACCATGTTTAAAGGCTTGGTCTTGCAGAGGACATTCCCCTCCTCGGTCGCATATGGGGCAATCTAATGGGTGATTGATGAGTAAAAGTTCGAGAATGCCTTCGCGTCCTTCGACAGCTACTTGGCTTTGGGTTTTGACGACCATTCCTTCAGTGACTTCTAGAGTGCATGAAGTTTGAAGCTTTGGCATTTTTTCCACTTCAACCAGACACATGCGGCAGGCACCAAATGGGGGCATGCGATCTTGATAGCAGAAGATGGGGATGTCGATTCCTAACTGTCTTGCAGCGTTATAGACAGTTGTCCCTTTAGGTACGCTGACGGCAGCACCGTTGATGGTGAGATTGATATGTGGTGGATTTGATGTGGGTGCACTGGTCATACTGTTGGCCTGTTTGCAAAATAGGGGTAAGATATTTTCATTTCAGGACGTATATTATGATTGGGGTTTTTAAGGATATATGCCTCGAATTCGCTTTTGAACTCTAGAATAGCGCTGGTAACGGGGGGAGCAGCACCCACGGCAAGAGGACAGAACGAGTTCTCGACCATCTGCTTGCACACTTGATCGATGACATTTAAATCCCAGATGGTGCCTCCGCCAGATTCAATTCTTGTGAGGATTTGGACGATCCATCGAGTGCCTTCACGACAGGGTGTGCACTTTCCACACGACTCATTTTGATAAAACTGCATGAGTCGATTGGCAACTTTTACCATATCAGCTGCCTCACTCATGACAATGATCGAGGCAGTGCCCAGCATAGATTTTCGTGCAGCAAGGGTTTCAAAATCCATAGAGATATCTAAATCCCGTTCCACCAAAAGAGAACAGGAAGATCCGCCGGGATAGCATGCTTTGAACTTTTTGCCATCCAAAATGCCTCCAGCGGCATCGAGAACTTCCCTTAAAGTGACACCTAAGGGGAATTCGAAGCATCCGGGATTTTGCACTTGCCCACTGACTTGAAAGATTTTTGTTCCGGTATTTTTGGGCTTGCCGATGCCTTGATACCAATTTACCCCTTTGTTTACGATGTGGACGACATTGCAAAGGGTTTCGACATTGTTAATGATAGTTGGCTTGCCGTAGAGACCAGCGACAGCAGGAAATGGAGGTTTTAGGCGAGGCGTGGCTCGAAAACCTTCGAGGGAATTGAGCTGTGCGGTTTCTTCCCCAGCAATATAAGCGCCTGCGCCAGGATGGACAACAATATCGAGTGAATAGGTGGAACCGAAGATGTTTTTTCCTAAATAACCTTTGTCTTTGGCTTGCTTGACAGCTACTCGCAGCTTTTCAATCCCTTGGAAGAATTCTCCCCGACAGTAAATGAAGGCTTTGTTGGCTCCAATGGCATAGCTCGCCAAAATCATCCCTTCAATGAGCTGTAGAGGATCGCGCATGATCAGAAAGTGGTCTTTAAAGGTTCCTGGCTCACTTTCATCGCAGTTACAAACCAAATATTTAGTCAGTGATGGGTCTTTTGGAACAAATCCCCATTTCATTCCAGTCGAAAAACCGGCTCCGCCGCGCCCTCGTAGGCCAGATTGCTTTACAATTTCAATGAGATCTGCTGGTGGAATCTGAGGGATTGCCTTGCGAATGGCCTGAAAACCCCCATTGCGTTCATATGTGGCAATCTTCCATTGATTGGGATCATTAATGTAAGCCGTTAAGACGTTCATTTCAGGCATGAGATGCCTCCCGCGCTTTGACAGGAGATGGGTGTCCCGTTCCTTTTTTGGCATCGCTTAATATCTTATCGAGATCTTTTTCGGCCACTGGTCCAACTATAGCATCATCCACAAGCATCATAGGGGCTTTATCGCAAGATGCCAAGCATTCCGAAGCAATGAGTGTGAATTCGTTATCAGACGTTGTTTCTCCGGGGGAGATATTGAGTTTATGGCAGAGTGTTTTCAGAAGACCATCGGCTCCACGCAGCATGCAAGAGACGTTTTTGCAGACATGGATCACGTGTTTGCCAATAGGTTTTTCGAAAAACATATCGTAGAATGTGACGACCGCATTGACTTCGTTTGGATCGAGATCAAACAATGTAGCAATCTCATTTTGTACATCTCTAGGAAGGTAACCCACCTCATTTTGAGCCAGGTGTAGCGCAGGAATCAATGCTGATCTCTTAACGGGATACTCTTTTTGTAATTCTAGGATGGCCTGTCGCGTTTTTTCTGTAAGTGTCATCGATCTACATCTCCTAATATGGGATCCATGCTGCCAATGGCGACGACGATGTCGGATAAAATGTGTCCTGGAAGTACTCTTTGGAGGACCTCCACATGGGGGAAGGAAGGGGAGCGTACGCGTACGCGATAAGGTCTATTGGTCCCATCGCTGACTAGATAGTATCCCAGTTCTCCACGAGCAGATTCCACGCATACATAGAGTTCACCCTCTGGAGGAGATATCCCTTCGCTGACCAACTTAAATTGGTGGATGACAGCTTCCATGCTGCGAGCTAGTTCATGGCGTGGCGGCAGGGCGACTTTGCGATTACTTGTTAAAACAGGACCCGGTTTAAGCATTTTAAGGGCTTGTTCTACAATAGAAAGGCTTTGTCGCATCTCTTCCAACCGCACCAAGTAGCGTGCATAGGAGTCGCCTTCTTGGAAAATGGGAATATCAAACTTGTAATTTTGATATCCGCTATATGGATAAATCTTTCGAATGTCGTAGGGAACGCCAGCAGCTCGAATGATCGGGCCTGTGCACATGTATTGCTGGCACAGTTCTTTGTCTATGACAGCGACACCAGTAAGGCGTTCGACCCAAACGTAGTTGTTGGTGAGAAGGCTGTCGAGTTCTTTCCAAGTTCGTGGGAAGTCTTTTATAAATGAGCGCAGATGGCCTTCAAATTCAGGATTGAGATCTCTTGCAAGTCCGCCAACACGCCAGTAATTGGGGAACATGCGAGCTCCAGAGACCTCTTCAAAGAGATCTAGGATTTTTTCTCTTTCCGCTAAACAGTACATGAACACAGAGGTCATGTTTAGTTCTAGAGCACTGGTTCCGAGCCATAGCAGGTGGCTTGCAATGCGGGAGAGTTCGAGGAGCATAACGCGGATGATTTGTGCGCGCTCAGGAACATCGACGTTCATGAGCCTTTCTACAGCATTTGCAAAGGCTTGTTCTTCAGCGGGACCAGAAAGGTAATCAAGGCGATCAACGAGGGGGAATACTTGCCAGTAGGTACGAGTTTCACATTCTTTTTCAACACCAGTGTGGAGGTAGCCAATGACAGGTTCGGCAGAAAGGATGATCTCTCCATCGAGCTTTAATTTTATTCGCAGCACGCCATGGGTAGATGGATGCTGAGGCCCTAAATTGAGCTCCATGACGTCCCCAGGGGCACCTAACTCGCTAAAGTCTTTGATTGCTCTTGACATATGGCTTTATAATTTCCGAAGGTACTTTGGGTTTTACATCATGTTTAAATTCTACAGGCTCTTCTGTCAAGGCATAATCGCGTCGCAAAGGATGGCCGATCCAGTCGTCAGGCATGAGGATACGTTTGAGATCGGGATGACCTTCAAATTTAACTCCAAAAAGATCAAACAGTTCTCGTTCATACCAGTTTGCCCCTTCCCACAAATGTGTGACGGAAGGAAGTGATTCATCCCGTGCTGCATACAAAAAGATTCTCAGGCGTTGGAATGTAGTGGGGTTATGGAGCCAATAGACGACTTTGGTGCGTTTTGTGGGTTGGAGGTAGTCGACACCAGTTAGGTCCATCAGCACTTCGTAGCCTGGTTCTGGATGAGATTTTAATAAAGCTAAAGCAGCCAACAAATCTTCTTTACGGATTTCCAAGGAGACTTCTTCAAAGGCATGAAGTTCATTGACAACGGCATTAGGGAATGAATTTTTGAGTTTTTGTATTGTTTCGGAATGGTTCATTATGCCTCTTCACCCTGAATTTTTTTCTGCAGCATGATTAAGGCATCCAGGAGGGCTTCAGGACGTGGGGGGCAGCCTGCGAGGTAGATATCAACCTCGACTATTTTGTCAACACCTTGGACGATGGCATAGTTGTTGTAGATCCCTCCAGTTGATGCGCAGTCGCCCATGGCAATGACCCATTTTGGCTCGAGCATTTGATCGTAGACGGTCTTTAATACAGGAGCCATCTTTTGGCTGACTCGACCAGCGACGATCATCACATCGCTTTGTCTTGGAGAAGCGCGGAATACTTCCATCCCGAAGCGGGCGATATCATAGCGTGGACCCGCTGTGGACATCATTTCGATGGCACAGCATGCCAAACCGAATTGTGCGGGCCATAATGAGTTTGACTGTGCCCATTTGATGAGTTTATCTCTCTTGCCGATTAAGAAGGGGGTGGATTCTTTTTGTGTTAATCCCATTGCAGTCCTCTTTTGCGCCAGATGTATGCAAAGCCTACCAGAAGAGCCGCTAAGAAGAAGATCATTTCGTAAAAGGCAAAGGCTCCGATTTTTTTTCCGATGACGGCCCAGGGATATAGGAAGATCACTTCGATGTCAAAAACGAGAAAGATAAGGGCTACGAGATAATGGCG
This sequence comes from Chlamydiota bacterium, assembly GCA_013288825.1. GTDB lineage: Bacteria > Chlamydiota > Chlamydiia > Chlamydiales > Parachlamydiaceae > JABDBC01. The sequence continues at coordinate 768 of JABDBC010000027.1, read as the reverse complement.
CATGGGAAAGCGCTCTTGCAGCAAGTGAGTTTCTGTTTGGATGCCAGACTCATAGGGTAAAAATTTGGCAGGAGTGCTTCTATTAGTTTTGATAATGCCAGAGATGCCAAGAGTTGCTATGGTGGCAACAAGGGCCAAACCGAAGTAGATGTAAACGGCAAAGTAATCTGACATTGAGGGATCCAAAATGAAGATTGAACCCTATTCATACCAATTACACTCAGCAGCTGTCAACTCATTTGTCGCGTTTTTTACCACAGATCACAGAGAGAAGCTAAGCAAGCAAATATCTACGTAAAGAAAAGTAACAGGATATGCAGGATCGCAAGCGGCAGGATATGAAGGATAATGAGCATCCACTTGATATACCAAAGCATTCACAATGGAGTTAAGGCTCTCGGCCTTAACTCCTTTGGGAATGCTTTGGTACATCAAGTGGATGCTCATTATCCTTCTTATCCTGCCTGATCCTGCAAATCCTGTTATTTTTCTTACGTAGAGGTTTGCTATCTCATAAGTCGGCAATGTCGATGATGCGGTAAAAATAGCGGCTGCTCAATAGGGCATCGGAGACTGGGCCTAAATGGAATAGGACAGGTGAAATTCCAAACCCTTTTGGAACTGCTAAAGAGGCTATTTTGGTTTTCATTGCATCGATTACTTCAAGGCCCAATTCACGACGGCGCATTTTGACTTCACAGACAAATAAGGTGTTTGAATGCATTTGGATCAGATAATCGATTTGACATCCTTTTTTGCGGCCTGAGG
>JABDBC010000026.1 GCA_013288825.1 Chlamydiota bacterium | reverse complement strand
TCCGGGCTGTTTGCGACGTCTGTTGTTTGCTGTATTGTAGCTGCGGAGCGGTTTAGTCAACAAATATCTTTGCAGACAGCCCGGAGGGCCTGTTCACGTAATAGCCCAGGCTGAAGCTCCCCGGAGGGGTAAGCGAAGCCTGGGTAAACTGCCAGCTAATAATACCGTCCCGGAGGGCCGGCACAAAACTTATCGATTCGAGATCTAGGAGGCCCTATGTTTTTCTTTTTGCGTTGCTTACTATTACTCATAGCTTGCCTTTCTACGTTCGACATCGAAGGTTTGTTATTGCGTGACAAGCTATCTCAAGCAGAAATTGGGGACTTCGTTGTGACGGCTCAAGGCAAGTCCTACACACTGTTGCAAATTTGTAATCGCGACACAAAATCACTCACCATCGAAGAGATCTCAATCCCAGCAAATAAAGTACCTCAAAACATGTCTTGGAGTCAATGGCTGAAACAAGGCGCTCCTTCACATACTTCCTGGCTACGTTATGTTGTCAACCTCTCAACTGGATCTATTGACAAAAGTTTTTCAAAGTCAAAACAAGGCTGGTTAGAGGTTACTCAAAAGAACGAGACTTTTTTACCTACTCTGATGTCTTTGCAATTCAGCGCTATTCCGATTTCAGAACGGAGAAAAATTGGGCCTGCTCCCGAACGGGGAAGTCCAGACAGAAGACGGATTTGGCAGCCTAAAATGGTTTTTAACGGACATGTGATCCCAAATATCGAGTTTGAGGGATGGCAAGCCTTGTGGCCGCAAGATGGGGGGGAGCTCGCAGGGAAGGTGATTGAAATCTATTTACCCAAGGAGAATGGGTGTCGATATCCTTCCTATTTTCCGTACTGGCTGCAAGTTTGTGGCTCCGTAGCAAAAGCAACATTACGCATCATTGACTCGGGCACAACCAATCCCTCAGGCTAATTAGAAAGTCTCTGAAAAAAATTAAACGCAAAGCTCCCTGCCGGAGGGGCAATCGAGTGGGTTCGTCTTTGACGTACTCCGGTTCTTTCGAAAAATAACTTGAGTTATTTAGGAGGCGCGAAGAAGAGACAAGGGACGTAAAGGACAAGGGACAAAAAGGACGATGAGAGATGATTTATTGTCCCTTACGTCCTTTGTCCCTTACGTCCTTTATGTCCTTTACGTCCCTTGTCCTTTCTTCGCTGCAAAAAAAAAGCGCCACACTTTATTCAAGAGTGGCGCCGGAAAATTGACTACTTTTTGATTACATTCTTAGAAGTGGTACTTCGCTGTCAACGCTACAACATGGTTGTAGAAGTGTTTTGCGTGTCCTTTCAAGAAACGATATTCCACATCGATGTCAGTGCAAGGAGAGATTTCATATCCCAAACCTGCAATGATTTGCCATGCGAATCCATTTTCTGTTCCGCTAGCATGTAAGCCATGTGAATTGATTTTCAATTTTTGGTGTGAATAACCGATACCGCCGCCAATATAAGGAATGATTGCACCGTAGCAGGAATCCCAGCATCCGAGGTTTAAATCATAGAGTCCATTTGCCATGAAGGACCAAGAAGAGAAGTTGCCATGCATGCAAATGTCTGTTTCGAGCAATTCAATTGACTTCAGACGGTTGTGACGATAGCTGACCTCGCCTTCAGCGCGGAAACCCTGGCACCATTTGTAGCCAGCAAAGCCGCCGATAGCGTAACCTGTACGGAATTTGTATTCAAATTCTTGTTTTTTCTTTGTTTGTAAGAAGTTAGCACCGCCAAAGCCGCCAACATAAAATCCTTCTTGCTGTTGAGCATGGACTGATTCAGGTTGAAATGCAGTTAATGCTGCGAACACAGCTACCAAGGCGAAGAGTGTTTTTTTCATATTTTGCTCCATTTTGTTAATGAAAAGACTAGAGTGATTCGTATCATGCCAAAGTGTTGAAAATAGTTAAAGCAAATTCTGAAAAAAAAAGGAGACCTTATCGCTAAGGTCTCCTTGACAGCTTTCCTTCATAGATCAACTCAATTACTGAGCTGTTGGGCAGCATGCATTAGTGTCGCATGTTGGTTGGCAAGTATGTTTGTAGTAGTATCTTGGAACATATTTGCAATGTCTTTCGCAAACATATTTAGGACGGTTTACATATGAGCATGTTGTATAATAGCATGGTTCATATTTGCAGCATGTTACACAATAGTATTGTGGAACCATTCTGCAGCATTGTTTTTGATAGTATTTTGGAACATATTTGCAGCATTTTTTGTAAACAGGGCAGCACTCTTGTTCACAACGTGTTGTGTTGTAATAGCAAGGCTCATAATGGCACATTAGGCAATAGCAGTCGCCGCAAGCTTTGTCTGCTGGAGCACAGCATCCATCTTGTGAAGATTGTCCATCTGCATAATTTCCACCATAACTCATATCGGCATTATCGCCACGGCTGTAGCCATAGCCTGCGTTGCCTGAGTTCATGCCATCATTGGCATATTGATCATTGGCAAATTGATTGCCATATGTTTGTGTTTCAGTTGAGCTGTCCATATTGGAAGCTGCAAAACCAAAATGTGTTACTACTAATGCTGCGAGTAATGAACAAGCAAAAGATATCTTTTTCATTTTCTCCTCCTATTATTTTGTTTTACTTAGGAGTAGCTTTCTGATTAAAGTAATATCAACCTCTACTTGACCCTTTCCATTAGCTTTTCAGTAGTTCTTTGATTAATCCCCATTCTCATGGTGTTGTAAAGTCGAAAAGGCCTAGTGGAGGCTGATACCCCCCAATCCTTGACTCCTAAGCTCAGTTTATATTTCAAATAATTAATATCAACACTTTTTTAATTCACATTTTAATTCACCTTTTAATTCTTAGAGCATTGTCCGCTCTGACATTGTTGTTTTTCTTTCATCAATCTATAATTCCGTCTCGCCCAAGTGTTGTCATATTCTGGAATGACTCTGTCGTTCACATACTTGCTTTGTCCGTTTGCTTGGCTATTGCCATTACCATTGCTCCATCTTGTATAACCTGGACTTTCATTGTAGCTATATTGTGGAACGTAATTTCCTGGTCTTTCGCCTGTGTAATAGTATGGCTGATTTTGTGCAGGCTGTTGTTGCTGAGGCTGTGCAAAGCCATTTTGAGTAATAATGGCTGTTGCTATGAATATTATTGAAAATATAGGTAGTTTCATTTATTGACTCCTTTATGCTCAGTTTGTATCTCGAGCCTTAACATCACTTTGTTTTATTTGTTAAATAAATTCAACAAAAAAGTTTAATTTCGTTAACAAAACTTTGTTTTATGGCTGTGTTTAATTACTAATTCAGGAGGACAATATCTATGTTAGCTAGAAAATTCATCTATGCTCTTTTCCTAAGTTTATGCAGCACGACGCTGACATTTCATTCAGATTTGAGTGCTTTCGATGAAAAAGATGTCGTTATCGGGACAAATGAAGCTCAGGTTTGGCTTGATCTGGTCGATAAGGGGAAGTATGCCGAAAGTTGGGATGAGGCATCATTCACTCTCAAACTGACGATGAAAAAAGAGGAATGGGTGGCTTATTTGGAAAAAATGCGTCGGCCATTGGGATCTGTTGTTAAGCGTGTGCTGGGGGAGCAAAGGACAGCAGAAAGCCCTCCAGGTGTGCCAGCAGGAGACTATTTAGTGTTAGCGTACACTACAGCCTTCACAAACAATCCACAGGCAAAAGAGTTAGTGATTCTAATTCATGCATCCGATGGAAAATGGCGGCCAATTTCTTACTTTGTCGATACTAAGAAGTAATAGAAATAAAATTGCGGACTTCTCCCGAATTCATGAGCAGATCAAGGGAACCGTTTTCTCGTATGGAATCGAATTTTCCTTCAATAGGCCCACTGGGGGTTTTAAACTGGACCAGATCTCCTTTTTGATAGCAGAGACGCTGCTCGAAATTGGGAAGGAATGCTTTAAAACCGGTGTCCTTTTGAATGAGTGAAAGGCAGTCTGGAATAAAGGTGCCTATCAGTTTTTCAATGATGGAGTCTATATCAAAGAGTTTGTTAGATTCTACATAGAGAGATGTGGTGGGGCGATTGATCTGTTGGAGTTGTGTTTGTGTTGTGTTGATATTGATGCCAATTCCAACGACGATGCAAACAAGAGAATCAATTTGGATTGTTTCGGTGAGGATTCCAGCGATCTTTTTCCCTGAGAGCAGTAGATCATTAGGCCATTTTATTTTGGGTGTGAATTCGAGTTGCTCTAGACATTTTGTGGCAGATATCGCGAGCACTTGAGGGATGTTTGCAATATAAGTGGCCTGGGGCGATGCGAAAAAGGCGAAGGTGAGATGGATGTTTTGATCTGGTAATGAGATCCAGGTATTGCTGTTTCGTCCGCGACCAGCGGTTTGTTCTTTTGCTGTGACGATCGTGAATCCATCGCGTGAAAAGGTGGAAGCATTTTGTTTTGCCCACGAGTTTGTGGAGTCAATTGTTTCAAAATGATGTCGTATTATTGTTGGCAGCATAGTTGCAAGTCTCAAGTTTGGGTTGCACACATTTCTTCCCAGAGGGGTCCTACAAGCTCTCAACAGAGATTATATACAGCCCGGAGGGTTTGCGTGCATGTCCCGGATTTGTGCCAACGACAGACATTGCACGCGGCCCGGAGGGTTTGCGTGCATGCCCCGGATTTGTGCCAACGACAGACGTTGCGCTCGGCCCGGAGGGCTGTTACAATTTAGCCCAGACTGAGAGCGGCCCCGGAGGGGCAAGCGAAGCCTGGGAATGCGCCCCACCCATACATCTCGCCCCGGAGGGGCGCTACATTCCACAACAGAGGTCGTGGATGGCCCAGGCCGTGTGTAACATCCTTTGTGGGCGATGCAATGCTTGTTCCGTATGCAAACTTTATTATTGGCTTGTGCCGCCCCTCCGGGGCGGAATGTATGGGGTAATGCCGAACCCAGGCTTCGCTCGCCCCTCCGGGGCAGCGCTTAGCCTGGGCTAAATTGTAACAGCCCTCCGGGCCTGTGTCACCTGTGTTGTGGGTTGTAGCATACCCTTCCGGTCTATATGCAATAAAAGATGTTGCCCATGGCCCGGAGAGCTGTTTTCATCTTAGTCCAGGCTGAGAAAGTACTGCAATGGCGGCTCTTTACGATTTGTTCCTAAGTAGTAGTAGTTGTTGTTGCGGCTGCCGTTGCTTCTGCTTTTGCTGGGGGAGTAGCCGTCGCTGTGGGGGGAGTCGTTGTTGCAGTGGTTGCTGTTGTGTCTGCGCTCACTACAGGAACTGGCGCTATTGGTTTTTTCAACGAAGATTTAAGAGGTGTTCCTGGATGTTTTTTCGTTGGTGTAGCTACCTTTGTAGCAGAGTGCGGTATTGTAGTTGGAGTTGTTTTTGCTGGAGATGGTGACGTGGTTGATGAAGAAGAAGATGATGATGTCTTTGCAGGAACTGACGTGGTCGAAGTCATTGTCGTTACAGGTGTTGTCTTTGCAGGAGTTGTTGTTATCGTTGTGCCAGTGGTTAACTTTCTCAGACCTTCTTCCCGTAATTGATTCTCCATATTGTCTAAGGATGCTTCGATCTTTCCTACTAACTCAGCATGGAGTTTCTCATGGCGACTTTGTTCTGTTTCAACAGTTGGAGTTGGAATGTCAAATGAAACAGTTTTTGTTGTCTTTTCATTTTTTTCTTTTATTTCTCGTTGGGATACAGCAGCTTCAGGTCCACGAATTGTTGCAGTCTTGAAATAAGCAAGATTCATTGAATTTATTCTTCTGTTGAGCTTTTGAAGGTCGCTGTGTGCTTGATCTTTTTCCTTGATATTCAACTTATTCAATCTTTTAAAACCCTCTAATTGGTCCTCCATCACTTTCAATTGTCGACCGCGTTGTTTTTCAGTTGTGCTTCTCTCCGTTTCAAGTTCTTCAATGCGCTCGTGTAGCTTTTCATTAGCTTCACCTAATATAGCAGCGCAGCCTTGGGACGTATCTGGCACAGCAACTTCAGCGCCTAACGCTCTCACTACGTGCTCTTTTGATGCTAGTAATTCCTGTTGCAATTTCCTTACGGCAGCATCGCGCTCTCCTTCGACAACTCCAATCTTTGCCGCTAATTCTTCTGCAGCTTTCCGGTCTATGCCTGCTTTCTCTTCTGCTGCACGCCTTGCTTGTTCGGCTTTTTCAACTTTTCCGTGCTCAATAAACACTAATTCTACTTGATCTTTTCTAGCTTTTTCTAAGGCTTCCTCTTTTTCTTTCCTTAGTAGTTTTATTTCTTGTCTTAGCTTTTCATTCATCTCTTTTTCTTTAAGATGAGCTTCACTCAACAAAACTGCGCCCTCTTGGGCTGTAGCTGGTGGAGTAACCCCACTTCCTAACGCTGTTATTGCGCTATTTTTTATCGATTCCAAAACTATCAGATGAGAGTCGTGTTGTCCTTGAAGGACTCCAACTTGCCTCTGAAATTCTTCTGCATTTTTATTTGCTAGTTCTTCTCGCTTCGCAGCTTCAAGTAATGCTTTTTGGGCTTCAGAAAATTTACCTTTTTCAATCACTAACAATTTTTGGGTTTCGTTAGCTCTTTCTGATGCTTCATTTTTTTGTTTTGTTAAGGAATCGATCTCTTTTTTATGTTGAGCATTTTCTTCCGTAAGATCAGCTACGTTTTCTTGTAATAATTTGTTTGTAGCCCTCAGATCTTCGATAGTTTTGTTTAGCCGTTCAAGGCGATTTTGTAATGACTTATTCCTTTGCTCTGCAAATTCTAGATCTTTGGCTTGTTGAGCGATCTTTTTGCGTAGTTCCTCATTTTCATTTCGAAGCAATTTCGATCGATTTTCAGCTTCACTAGCTCTTTTTGTCAATGTCAAGGCAGATTGCTCTAATTCAGCTTTATTTTTCTTCAGTGTTTCTATTTCAGAAACCCTTTTTTCTAAACTTGCAATCTTTAAACGATCTCGTTCTGCTACTTGAGCATGCTCTTCAGCAACTTTTTTCACTTCAGCTTCAAGTGTTTGGAATTTTCTATCTTTCTCTCCTATTTGCTCCTGCAATAAAGCAACACTGGCTTTAACTTCGCCTAGTTCTTCTAAAAGCTGAGCTTTCTCAGTTGAGGCATCTCTCAACTGCTCTTTAAGCAATCTTCGAGCTTCTAATGCGTTTGAGGCCTGTTGAGTCAGTTCAAAAACTGTTTGTTGATGTTCGAGATCGGCTTTACTAAAAGCGTCATCTTTTTCTTTCAATTTGCCTTCAAAGGCTCTCTGCGAATCAGAAAATTTTCTTTGAATATTTGCATACTCAGTAGTTGCTCGCGTTATGTCCTCTTTAAGCTTTTGGATTGTTTCATCTTTTTCCTTGATAAGTTGCTCAGATTCAGCAGCTTTCGCATTTGCTGCTTCTAGCTGTCCTCTGAGTTCAGAATTTTGAAGTCGCATTCTTTCTAATTCGGATTCAAATTCCTTTATTTTACTCTCGGCTTCAGAAAGCTTTTGTCTTAGATCGGCTATCTCAGCCTTTAAGCTCTCAATTTCTTTTGATGCTTCGTCCTTTAGTCTTGTAGCTTCGTCTAATGCTGCAGTCCTTTGCTTTAATCCTTCTTCGAGCTCTTTGATGCGAGTTCCAAATTCTTCCGTTTTTGCTCTTTCAGCTGCCAATAATTTTTCGATCTCTAGTTTCAATTTGAGCTCTTCTCGAAGTTTACGTAATTCTTCGTCTCTGCCTTCAATTTGCTGCTGCAAATCAGGAAGTGTTGTCTTTTCAAGTCCGGCTAATTTTTGGAGAGTTTCGTCCAATTCCTCTTGCAATTTGCCAACTTGTGCTGTTGCCGCTTCGGCTTTTCCAACTTCTATTAATAAGTTATTGGCTTGTTCAAGAAGCTCAGCTCTTTCTTTTTCCAGCTCGGCAATTCTCTTATCTCTTTTCTCAAGTTCTCCCCGCAATCTTTCGATTTCCAAGTGTTGACTTGTTGATTCAACAGTGGACCCAAGCAGTTGTGTGTTCAATTCCTCCTTTTCTTTTTTAAGAATTGAGACTTGATCTGCTAATAAGGCGCGTTCTTTTTGTAGTTGAGCAATCGTATCTTCTTGGGCTTTGAGCGTTTCGTGTGCAGCGCTTAACTTTGCTTCGCTTTCTGCAAATGCGATACTTGCTTTTTTTGCCGCCTCTTCCATCTCGGTGATTGTATGTTTTTTGCCTTCAACTTCTGCCTTTAACCTTCCAATTTCCGAAAGCCTGCTAACTGCTTCACCAGTAGATATCTTAAGCTTGTTAGCTAAATCCTCATTTTGTTGTCCAAGATCTGTGACTCGACCTTTTAGTGAGGCGTTCTCAGTCTCTAGTCGGGCAACCGTACCTTCTAGTTCTTTGACTTTTTGCAGTGCATGGCTCAATTTTGCTTCGCTTTCTGCAAATGCTCGCTTGGCTACAACTTCAGCCTCTTGCGCGCGTTCCATGGCAGCTTTTGCATCGCTTGCTTGAGCCCTTGCTGTTTTCAATGCTTCTTCTTGGGCTACTGCACCGCTTGCAATGAAGGCGGTAAATGCATTAAATTGTTGGTTGAATTGCGGATTTAGTTGTATCTGCCTGTTCTCAGCTTCAGCTTTCGTTCGTGCTTCGTTGCTAACTTTTAACTCTGCCTGAAGTCTATCCCGTTCTGTCGTTAATCTTGTCAGATCACCCCTAGCTTCTTCTAAGCTTTTTCTTAAAGTCCCTAATTCGTTGGAGCGCTTTTCGTCCCCTTCGGGTGCACGAGTCTTAACGTCCTTTTCTAATTCAGCAATTTTATCTGTTTGTTTGGAAACTTTGGCCTGTAGCTCTAGAATTGTTTGTTTATCTTTTTCAGTTTTCAGTTTCGTTTCAATGCTATCTTCAGCTTGTATCCAGTATTTAAAGATAGAGGGAAAAACAAAGCTAATCACAAAAGTAATGGCCAGGGCAACGACGATAAAGGCACAACGGGCAGAGTTAAGAAGGTGTTTGCCCAATGCTTTGGCTGCTTCGGCAGGTTTTAATTCTGTGATCCGCGTGACGAATTCACTGAGTCCGCGAACGAAGTAGAGGCCAATGTTAAAGGTGCTCAGAATGATAGCTGGAAGGGCACAGACTTTGGGGACGATATAGCGAGTGGCAAGACTTTCCTTTTCTTGGGCACCGGCAGCTAATGCTGCGGCTTGCACAATAAAACAAGCCGTTTTGGCATCTGGTGGGACAGCAAAATAGGAGATTGGTGTTACTTTGCTACTTGGCATACATCACTCATGGGAACTTCGAGTTTTGGGTCAGTATCACTTGGGTCTTCTGGTAAGAAGCCGCCTGCTTGCATATTCCACATTTCAGCATAGTGCTCACCGGCTGAAAGCAGTTCATCATGGGTGCCATCTTCGACGACTTTGCCTTCTTTAAAGACGAGGATTCGGTCCATTCCAGATAGCGTTGAGAGGCGATGTGCAATGACAATACAAGTGCGCCCTTTCATCAATAGATCCAGACTGTCTTGAATTTGTCTTTCTGTGACAGAATCTAAGGCTGATGTGGCTTCATCTAAAATCAATATGGGGGCATTTTTCAAAATAGCGCGCGCGATTGCAATCCGTTGTCTTTGGCCGCCAGAAAGGGTCACACCTCTTTCTCCTGCCAATGTGTAGTACTTCTCAGGGGATTTTTCGATAAACTCATGGCAATTGGCCTGCTTGGCAGCTTCGATTACTTCCTCATCAGTGGCTTCAAGTCGTCCATAGCGAATATTTTCCAATAGTGTGCGGTGGAATAAAGAGGCCTCTTGTGGAATCATTGCAATCTGTGAGCGCAAGGAGTCCTGTGTTACTTTGGAGATATCTTGTCCGTCGATTAGAATTTTTCCCCCTTCCACTTCAAAATAGCGGAGAATCAGATGAACAAAAGTTGTTTTCCCAGACCCCGAGAATCCAACAAGACCCACTTTATCCCCTGCGTTTAGTGTGATATTTTTGTCCCGGAAGATGAACTGATTGGGAGTATATTTAAAAGAGACAGAATCAAATGAAATGGCCCCATTAGTTACTTTGAGGGGAGTTGCTCCGGGCATGTCGACAATATCGTGTGGATCTTGTATCACTGTCAGAGCCTGACGACACACACCGATTTCTTTAAAAAAATTGGGGATTTCCAGACCTGCTAGCCATGCCATGATGGTAATGTTCCAGGAAGTATTGGATATGAAAACGACTTCTCCCGTAGTGATAATGGAGTGTTGCCAGCAATAAATCATGAAGCAGTTCAAAATAATGCCAGGACCAATAAAGGCAGCAATTCCCAAACACATCTTCATTTTTTCAATGTGCTTGAGAGATTGAGCATGCTTTTTTTGCTCATCTTTCTGATATCTGAAGAGGTAATCCCGTTCATAATTGTGGCGAGAGAATAGTTTGATGTTTAAATGATTAGTAAAGCCATCGACGATTTTTCCTGCAATTAAAGAGCGGGATTCTGCGTGGATGTCAGCAAATTGATCGCACTTTCGAGAAAATGAAAGGCAAATAAGTGCATGAGCCGCAAGCCAACAACACAGGATCACCGCAAATAAAGGATGCAGTTTTGCAAAGAATACAAGGGTGATAATCACGGCGACGATCACAGGCACAAAAAGGGTCATCACCAACTGCAGCAAATGGGTCATCGAACGTGGCATGTCAGAGATCTTGTTTGCCAATGATCCCGCAAAATGGGTGCTAAAGTAGATATGAGAGTGCTTTTGCACATACTCGAACATGTCCATGCGCACATCGGCTTCCAAACGAGGAATGATCCGAACCCCGATGAAACCAGATAGGCGATAACAAATTTCTACCCCCAACCACAGGCAAGCTCCAAATATTAAAGGCGTTGCTAGAGCAGCCCATATGTTAGAGCGATCTCCCGAGTATTTGGTGATCGCGTCGATCAGAAGTTCTAATACATAAGGGAAAATGGTATGGTCGATAGACCATCCCAAGCAAACAATCTGCATAGCCAAAAACCATGGCCACTGCCTTTTCATGAAGTGCCAGAAGAAGGCAAGCAATGTTTTCGGCAAAGAATTAACTGAAGGATTCATGTGACATCTCTCATTTCCACGAGGAACTTTAATGCATCCTGTTTCATGCGCAAATGAATGCTGTACAGACCATTAGCACGACTCGGCGTCAGGTTGGCTTTAATGGACAATGAATCTAAATAGTCGGGTTGCTGTTTCAGGACTGTTTCAGCTGTTTCACCACTATATACTTTTGTGAGAAGAGCTGCAAGACCCGCAGAAATCAATGCATCAGACTCCCCAACAAAATAAAGTCGACCCTGTTCAAAGTGGCAATGAAGATACATGAGGCTTTGACACCCCTTGACCAAATTTGCAGGATGCTTGAATTTCGCGTCTAAACGGGGCTGCGCTCGTCCGAGCCTAATCAGTTCCTCGTACTGAGCTTCTGGAGATTGATGAGCAAAAAGTGCCATCAACTGATGTTGTTTTTTTAAAAAGGAAGAATCCATAAATTGCCTAACTGTAGCAGATTATAGTGATTGTAAGAGATTATTACCAGATAATTGCGCCAATAGATAGTTGCACCCCGTTCTTCGTGAACGCGCCCGAGCCCGTTGCCCGATCTCTATCGTAAACCTTATTTCCGTACCCGAATTTCGGTAAGATTGGGTTCAGACAAGGGAAGTTCGGGCAACGGGCTCGGGCTCGGGCGCGTTCACGAAAGGCTGTTGACACTTCTGCAATTACCTCTAAGGGACCTAAAGGACAAGGATGTAAGGGTCGGATTCTGCCGTTCGTCCCTTGTCTCCTAATTCTCCCTGTTCCAGCTAATTCTTGACAGATATGCATTTGTTTAGTATATTTATCATAACTAAAATCTATTACGAGGAATAAATATTATGATTAACTGGATGCTTACAACACTATTTTGTTCAATTATACTATTTTCTTCTTGCCCACACCTACACGCAGAAATAATTGAAACACAAAATATCGCAACAGTAATGGATCATGTTGACGCAAACTCTATTGTTTTCTTCAACGTCACTGGAACATTATATAAACCTTCCACCACATTCGCTGACCGTCAGTGGAGAGATTACTTTTCAGAACGAGTTCTACTCATAGTCCCAGAAGCTAATAATCCACAAAATTTGATCAATAGAATCAAAAACACCCTCGTACAAGAAATTCCCAAGAAAAATGTTGATGAGTTCACACCGATCTTAATTGCCAATCTTCAGCAAGCCCGAGTCCCCGTGTTGGGGATCACGCAAAAGAAGGTTTCTACCCCTTACGCCAATGATTTTGCTCAGATTACAAGTAATCATTTAGTAAGCCTTGGAATCTATTTAGAGAGCACTCTTGCCTACTTTAACATCCCACACATGGATTGCGACCAATATAGCTTTGGACATGGGATCCTGTTTACAGAAAAAAAAGCCGCAGGCAATGCCATACTCGCGATTTTAAAGAATACACAGCATTTGTACTCAAACGTGATTGTCGTGGATGATTCACAAAATTTTTTAAGAATTGTTGAAACCACTCTCGCTGAAAACAACATTCCATTTGTTGGATTGCGTTATGGTCGAGATGATGCTCGTAAGGCCAATTTCAATCCCATTTTGGGAATTATCGAATTCATAGCATTTATTAATGAGGGTAAAGTCATGACTGATGAAGAGGCGACTGATATTCTCATTACTCATCCTGAGGTAGACTACGAGCAATTGCTGAATGAACTCATTCTTCAACTTGTTTGAAAAGGACAAAGGACGTAAAGGACGTAAAGGACATAAGGGACATAAAGGACAAAGGACCTAAGGGACACAGCAGACTTGTGTTCAGTCCCTTACGTCCTTTTGTCCTTTATGTCCCTTATGTCCTTTACGTCCTTTTGTCCTTTATGTCCCTTCGATTTCTTTGCCCAAATCTTTTTTACTCTTGACTTTTATGCAAAAGCTGATATTGTATTATCATTTGCACTTAAAAATGTACATCCTTAAAAGTCGATTATCAAAAGCTTAAAAACATGGCCAAAGAAGATACTCTCGTCCTAGAAGGGCTTGTGGAAGAACTTCTTCCAAATATGACATTTCGAGTAACCCTTGAGAATGGACTCAAAGTGATGGCGCATCTATGCGGAAAAATGCGAATGAAAAATATTCGAGTTCTCGTCGGCGACAAAGTCACTGTTGAAATGTCCCCCTACGACCTTACGAAAGCGAGAATTATTTTCCGGCAACGTTAACTTTATAGTCTGGATGATTGTTGTTGCTTTTTTTCAATCTCTCGATTAGACTAACAAACTCGTGCATTGTATGACGTTGCTACCATGGATCGTTTGTATCTTGAATTCGTGTTCTAGAATCGTATCTAGGGCAAGTTTTCAACTGTCTTAGCAGAAGGAAAACTGTTAAGCAACGAGACGCTTGCCCAGATAGCTCAGTGGTAGAGCACTTGCATGGTAAGCAAGCGGTCGTAGGTTCAATTCCTATTCTGGGCAGAACCTAAAGAAATAAAAATCATAAGTACTGGAGTTTAACGGAGGAGTTAATAATGGCAAAAGAAACTTTTAAGCGTAATAAGCCACACGTCAATATTGGAACGATTGGCCACGTTGACCACGGTAAAACAACGCTAACTGCTGCAATCACAAAAGTGCTCGCCCAAGCTGGTGGAGCAAAATTTAGAAGCTATGAGTCGATCGACAATACACCTGAGGAAAAAGCTCGCGGTATTACCATCAACTCAACACACGTCGAATACGAAACAGAAAACCGCCACTACGCACACGTAGACTGCCCAGGTCACGCAGACTATGTAAAAAACATGATTACCGGCGCTGCTCAAATGGACGGAGCAATCCTCGTCGTGGCTGCCACAGATGGCGCTATGCCGCAAACGCGCGAACACATTCTCCTTGCCCACCAAATGCAAGTGCCTGCTATCGTTGTCTTCATCAATAAAGTCGATATGCTTGACGAAGGCGACAAAGAACTCCTCGATCTCGTAGAAATGGAACTCCATGAATTGCTCGAAGCTAAAGGGTATAAAGACTGCCCAGTCATTCGCGGCTCCGCTTTAAAAGCCCTTGAAGGTGATCCAAAATACGTTGAAGGCATTCGTGAACTAATGAAAGTTGTCGATGAAAAAATCCCAACTCCTCAACGCGAAGTCGACAAACCATTCTTAATGCCAATCGAAGACGTATTCTCCATCTCCGGCCGCGGCACAGTTGTGACAGGTCGAGTTGAGCGCGGTATTGTAAGACTTAACGATAAACTCGTCATCGTTGGATTGGGTGATACCCGTGATACCGTGGCTACAGGTCTCGAAATGTTCAACAAAACTTTAGACGAAGCACGCGCCGGCGAAAACGTCGGAATCCTCCTTCGCGGGATTGAAAAAGAACAAGTTGAAAGAGGAATGGTATTGGCAGCTCCAGGAACATGCACTCCCCACTCCAAGTTCAAAGGGCCAGTGTACGTTTTAACAAAAGAAGAAGGGGGACGCCACAAACCATTTTTCACAGGATATCGTCCACAGCTTTATTTCCGAACAACTGACGTTACAGGAACTGTAAAGCTTCCTCCTAACGTAGAGATGGTGATGCCTGGCGATAACGTTGAAATTGAAGTAGACCTCATTGCTCCTGTAGCAATGGAAAAAGGGATCCGTTTTGCTATACGTGAAGGCGGCCGAACAATCGGTGCTGGAACAGTATCGGAGATCATTCAGTAACTTTAAGGGCTCGTATACGAGCCCTAAGAAGTGTGCAACTTGTGTTGCACACTTCCTCATAATTGAGCTCGGCTTGGGTGTGTAGCTCAGTTGGTAGAGCAGCGGTCTCCAAAGCCGCCGGTCGGGGGTTCGAATCCCTCCGCACTCGTTGATAGATAATGACAAAAAACAATGGGTAACCGCGTGACAACTATGGAAGCAAAGAAGGCTCAACAGGTAGCCTCACCAAAGTCTGATGAGACTGCGGCAAAAACCAGCGCTAGTGTGGTCGATTTCGTTGGGAATGTCAAAGCAGAATTGAAGAAGATCTCTTGGACAAGCCCCGAAGAATTGCGGGTCTATACAAAGATTGTGATTGCAACGACATTCTTTTTAGGATTGGGGATCTACTTCATAGACCTTCTCATTCAAGGTACATTAAGTGCCTTGGGGGCACTATTTGCGCTAATTGGATAACCATGCAAGTTGCTAGTCGCATATAGGTTTAAATGGGGCCCTCGGCCCTATTTAAACCTATATGCGACTAGCAAGTAAAAAAACAAACGACTGCCCCATGTGAATGGGGGTGTTTCTGCTTTCAAGTTATTGAAAGAAGTGATCGTTGTTGACGTTTTTTTATTTGCTAGTCGGGCACGGATTTGAAATGGGGCTGGGGCCCCATTTCAAATCCGTGCACGACTAGCAACTCAAACCGAATTTGGTGTATAGATGCATAAGTGGTATGTCGTACAGGTGATGTCCACCCAGGAAAAAAAGGCAAAAAAAGCACTAGAAGACAACAGGCTCATGCGCGGCATGGTGGACTTCATCGAAGAGATCGTCCTTCCCGTAGAAAATGTCTCTGAGGTCAAGCAAGGAAAAACTAAAGTTGTAGAAAAGCGCCTTTGGCCAGGATATCTTCTTGTTAAAATGAACCTCAATGATTTGTCTTGGGAATATATAAAAAACACGACTGGAGTGATCGATTTTCTTGGCGGTGGGACCCCGACAGCACTCTCTGACAAAGAAGTTGAAGAGATTTTGAAAGACCTTGCCGACAAACAGCAAAAAGTTACTCAACGGCATAAATTTGAAATGGGCGATCGCGTGAAAATTGTCGATGGAGTCTTTATAAACTTCATAGGAACAGTCACAGAAGTTTTCCACGACAAAGGGCGCCTCAGTGTTTTGGTCTCAATATTTGGTCGCGATACGCGCGTTGATGACCTGGAATTTACTCAAGTAGAAGCAATTACAGAGGAAGCTAACTCGTAAATAACGCAAGTTGCTAGTCATGCAATGCTTTTAAATGGGACCCCCGGCCCCCATTTAAAAGCATTGCATGACTAGCAAATGCAAAACACTATGCTAAATAGTGTTGAAATTTTTAGTTTGCACTAAAAGTTCAATATGGAGAGCGGTTTTGTCGCCAAGAAGGTATTTTTTATAAAAAAAACAGTAACTAAATACAGTGTACTAGCACTTGCGTTATTTAAGGGAAAGTATGTCAAAGAAAATAGCAAAATTTATCAAATTACAAATTCCTGCAGGAAAAGCTAATCCAGCGCCACCAATTGGACCTGCCTTGGGTTCCGCCGGCGTAAATATCATGGCTTTCTGCAAAGAGTTTAATGCCAAAACACAGGCGATGATTGGCGATATCCTGCCCGTTGTCATCACTGTATATGTGGATAAATCTTTTACATTCATTTGTAAAGCACCTCCTGTAGCTGAAAAGCTCAAAAAAGCTGCCGGAGTAGAAAAAGGATCCGCCGTTCCTAATCGCGATAAAGTAGGTAAAATTACGAGAGCGCAAGCAAGACAGATCGCAGAAGATAAAATGGCCGATCTCAATGCGCGCGACCTCGATGCAGCTACTAAAATTGTTTTGGGAACTGCTCGGTCAATGGGCATAGAACTAGTAGTGGAATAAAATAATTTATGGGTCGTCAATCTAAAAGAACTCGGGAGATAGCAAAGCAATACGATGCCGAAAAAGCATACAGTATTGCTGACGCTGTCGCTACTTTAAAGAAATGCCCCCCTGTCAAGTTTGATCAGACAGTGGACATTTCGATAATGATTGGCGTTGACCCTCGTCGTTCAGATCAGCAAGTCCGTGGAACTGTACCGTTACCGAATGGAACAGGAAAAACCATGGTTATCCTCGTCTTTGCACGAGGTGACAAGGTCAAAGAGGCCTTGGATGCTGGTGCTGACTATGCGGGCAACGATGAATTACTTGAAAAAGTAAACGGGGGTTGGACCGGATTTGATGCGGTCATCGCAACTCCAGATATGATGCGCGAAGTTGGAAAATTGGGAAAAGTATTAGGACCACGAGGACTAATGCCTAATCCCAAAGCAGGTACAGTGACAACTGACATAGCTAAGGCCCTTAGGGAGATGAAGGCTGGGAAGATTGAGTTTAAGCTCGATCGCCATGGCGTCATCAACAACGGGATCGGTAAGATATCCTTTGCAGCAGATCAATTGGTCGAGAACATTTTAGCCTTCGTGCATGCAGTTCAAAAAGCGAAGCCAGCCACAGCTAAAGGTATTTTCTTAAAATCGATGTTCCTATCATCAACGATGGGACCGGGTTTAAGAATTGACCTTCGCGAGACTGAAGTAGCATAAAGGAGTCACAATCATGAGACATGAAAAGCAATTCCTTCTAGAGGAAGTACAAAGTCAGTTCGCGAAGTCTGACTCCTTTGTGATAGTTCGATATACAGCCCTATCAGCTAATACAGCAAATAGCTTCCGCACTGCAATTGCACACCAAGGTGGCAATTTTGAAGTCATTCGGAAGAGGATGTTGCTCAAAGCTGCCAAAGCTATAGATGTCACGCTCGATTTGGCTTCGTTACCTGGACATATAGGCGTCGTTTTTGCAGGACAAGATCCTATCGAAACCACCAAACTCGTCGTTAAATTTGGCGAAGATACAGGAACTGTTCAAGTTGTTGGGGGTCGATTTGATGGAATATTGTATAGCGGCCCAGAAATGGAGGCCATCTCGAAACTACCGAGCAAGGACGAAATGCGTTCAGAATTGCTCGCAGTGTTCGAAGCTCCAATGGCCCAAACATTGGCCGTCATGGAAGCACTTCTTTCAAGTGTCGTGTATGCAATAGACAACAAATGTAAGCAAGAAAGCTAGAATGAGACTGTCGCAAACACCTTGTTTGCACAGACTCTTAAACAATTATTTTTTAACTGATCAATAAGAAGAGGTAATATCGTGAGTAAAACTGCTCAATTAGTTGAAACTCTAAGTCAGCTCACCGTTTTGGAAATGGCTGATCTTAAAAAAGCTTTGGAAGATAAGTGGGGCGTGAAAGCTGCTGCTGCAGCCGTCGCTGTTGCTGCTCCCGCTGCGGGTGCAGCTGCTGCTCCTGCTGCTGAATCAACGGATTTTCAAGTCATGTTAGTAGCTTGTGCTGGAGATAAGAAAATCGGCATCATTAAAACTGTTCGTGAAATCACAGGTCTTGGCTTGAAAGAAGCAAAAGAACTTGTCGAAACCGTTGAAGCTGGTGCGCAAAAAGCTGTGAAAGAAACAGCTCCTAAAGCCGAAGCTGAATCTATTAAAGCGAAATTAGAAGCCGCTGGCGCTAAAGTTACTTTGAAAGGACTGTAGTCTATTCGATAAGTAATATTCCACGTGTCCGTGTGCGTTTTCTTGTCTGTGAAAGGACAAAAGACGTAAAGGACATAAGGGACATAAAGGACAAAGGACATAAAGAGGTAATGGCAGAAGTGTCTCATCATCAGGCCAACGGCCTGACGTATAAAAGCCTAGGGCATCGCCCTAGGTGAGATGCAAACATATTTTTCAGGCTGAAAGCCTGACGTATGGCTATGCGTTAAGTCCTTTATGTCCTTTACGTCCCTTGTCCCTTTTCCCACACGGCGCCGGGCAGTTTCGTGACTTTTAGTTTTTTTATAAAATTTTCTTTAGTTGCTCCAAATGCAAGTGTAAAGAAGCTTCTATAAGAAAAGTAAACGATTTTTTTCAAGTTTAAGCCATAGCAGGGAGTCCTTTAAATGTTGAAAAGGCCACCAATCCGTGAAAGTTTTCATAAAAAGAAAGACATCATTGATCTTCCAAATCTTATAGAAGTTCAAATTAAGTCTTACAATGAATTTTTACAAGCTGGTAAGTTCGCCGGTGAACGCGACAATATCGGTCTTCAGGAAGTCTTTACAGAGCTTTTTCCCATAAAATCCTACGACGAAAAAACGATTCTGGAATTCATTTCTTATAACCTTGGGGTGCCAAAGTACTCTCCTGAAGAAAGCATTCGCAGGGGCATTTCCTATAATGTCACATTAAAAGTAAAATTCCGCCTCACAGACGAGACAGGGATCAAAGAGGAAGAGGTCTACATGGGAACACTTCCCATCATGACCGATAAAGGAACTTTTGTCATTAATGGAGCAGAACGGGTTGTCGTTTCTCAGCTTCATCGCTCCCCTGGGATCTGTTTTGAGCATGAGAAGCATGCTCGCGGAACAATTCTCTACTCTTTCAGAATCATTCCCTATCGTGGAAGTTGGTTAGAAGCGGCTTTCGATATTGGTGATTTGATCCATGTTTACATTGATCGGAAGAAGCGTCGTCGTAAAATATTGGCTACTACCTTTATTCGAGCTCTTGGATACTCTACAAATGCCGATATCATCGAAGAATTTTTTAGCACCCGTAAAGTCAAAATTAAAACGGAAAAAGAATTTGCTAAAATGGTGGGGAAAATCCTTGCTCAGGATGTTCTAGACGAAGAAACTGGAGTCGTGTTCGGAAAAGCGGGTGAAAAACTAACGACAGCGATGTTAAAGCGGATGTCAGACGCTGGCATTGAGATGATTCGGATTGCTGAAGATGCAGATGAGAACAGCCCCATCATCAAGATGCTTGCAAAGGACGTTACCGATTCCTACGAGTCTGCATTAAAAGATTTTTATCGCAAGATCAGACCGGGCGAACCTTCCACCCTTGCCAATGCACGCTCAGCCATGATGCGCCTGTTTTTCGATCCGAAACGATACAATCTCGGTCGTGTAGGGCGCTATAAACTCAATTCAAAACTTGGCTTTGAGATCAATGATGAAACTCTTCAAACGGTAACGTTGACAAAAGAAGACGTCATTGGCGCTCTAAAATACCTCATTCGTCTCAAACAAGGGGCTGAAGACGCTTCTACAGACGATATCGACCACTTAGGCAATCGTCGCGTGCGCTCTGTCGGTGAACTGATTCAAAACCAATGTCGAATTGGTTTAGCCCGCATGGATAAAATTATTCGTGAAAGAATGAATTTATTCGATTTTTCTGCGGATACTCTCACCCCAGGAAAAATCGTTTCGGCAAAAGGTCTCTCAGGGGTCCTTAAAGACTTCTTTGGCCGTTCTCAGTTGTCTCAATTTATGGATCAAACCAATCCTGTTGCCGAGCTGACGCATAAACGTCGCCTCTCCTCACTTGGACCTGGCGGCTTAAATAGAGATCGCGCAGGATTTGAGGTGCGCGACGTGCACTCGAGCCACTATGGACGCATTTGCCCCATCGAGACACCTGAAGGACCAAACATTGGTCTGATTACCTCTCTCTCGACATTTGCCAAAATCAACGAGTTTGGATTTATCGAAACACCTTATCGAATAGTCCGCGATGGCGTTGTTACTGAAGAGATCGAATACATGACTGCAGACCAAGAGGAGCAATGTGTCATTGCACAGGCATCGGCGCCTCTTGATGAGCATAGCATGTTCAAAGAATCGATCTGCTGGGCAAGGTATAAAGGGGAACCCCTTGAAATTGATTCGGCCCGTGTTACACACATGGATGTATCGCCAAAGCAGCTTGTCTCTATTGTCACAGGGTTGATACCATTCTTAGAACACGATGACGCCAACCGTGCCCTTATGGGATCTAACATGCAACGGCAAGGGGTTCCTTTGTTGAAGCCTCAAGCCCCCATTGTTGGAACTGGATTGGAAGCTCGGGCAGCTCGCGATTCCGGTGCTGTCGTCGTTGCTACTGAAGACGGTGTTGTTGACTATGTTGATGGTCTGAAAATTGTGATCACCCCCAAAGGGAATCGCTTGGACAAAAAGACCTATCTATTAAAGAAATTCATGCGTTCAAATGCGGGCACGTGCATCAACCAGCAGCCTCTTTGTCAAGTGGGAGATAAAATCAAAGCTGGCGATGTGATTGCCGATGGACCTGCTACCGATAAAGGAGAGGTCGCACTGGGACGAAATGTTTTAGTCGCCTTCATGCCATGGTATGGTTATAACTACGAAGATGCCATTATTATCTCTGAAAAATTAGTGCGCGAAGATGCTTTTACGTCTCTCTACATTGAAGAATTTGAGATTACAGCACGCGATACCAAATTAGGAAAGGAAGAGATCACTCGAGATATTCCGAATGTTTCGGAAGAGTCATTGATCAACCTGGGCGAAGATGGGATTGTTCGCGTTGGTGCTGAAGTTAAGCCCGGCGACATCCTAGTCGGTAAAATCACTCCCAAATCAGAAACAGAATTGGCTCCTGAAGAGAGACTTCTCCGTGCAATTTTTGGCGAAAAGGCAGCTGACGTAAAAGATGCCTCCTTGACAGTTCCACCAGGGACTGAGGGGATCGTCATGGATGTCAAAGTATTTAGCAGAAGAGATAGCCTTTCTCGAAGCGATGAAGAGCTTGTTGAAGAAGCTGGACGAGTCAAAGAGATTCAGAAGGAATATAAAAATCGACAAGGGGAATTTAAAACCGAAAGACATGAGCGTATCGGTGCCCTTCTTCTCAATGAACAGGCTGCTGGGACTATTGTTCACCGCAGAACTGGAGAAATTTTGATTGAGCAAGGCGAAGTGATCACTCAAGATCTCATTACATTGCTCGAAAAAGAAAGTGTCGAAGATTTATTGATGCCTCATAACGATATCTACGACACACTTAAGCAACTATTACACGATTATGCCACCTCGATGCAGTCGTTGGAAAACCAATACAAATCTGAACTTGAATTCATGCGCAAAGGGGACATTGATCTCGACCCAGGTGTCATTCGTCAGGTTAAAGTTTATATCGCTTGCAAACGGAAGTTAGAAGTGGGCGATAAAATGGCAGGACGCCACGGTAACAAAGGCGTTGTGTCCAAGATTGTTCCTGAGGCAGATATGCCGCGTATGGATACGGGAGAGGCCATCGAGGTTATATTAAATCCTCTTGGGGTGCCTTCTCGTATGAATATGGGTCAGCTTTTTGAAACCCATCTCGGCTTTGCGGCACGAAGAGCCGGCATTAACATTCAAAGTCCTGTGTTCGAAGGTTTTCCAGAAGACAAAATTTGGAAGATGATGGCTGAGCAAGGGCTACCTAGCGATGGAAAGTTCTTCCTATACGACGGATTTACAGGGGAGCGCTTTGATAATCCTGTCGTGGTTGGTTACATTTACTTGATGAAACTCGGTCACCTTGTGGCTGATAAGATCCACGCTCGTGCCGTTGGTCCCTATTCACTTGTCACACAACAACCATTGGGTGGTAAAGCCCAAATGGGTGGACAGCGTTTTGGGGAGATGGAGGTGTGGGCCGCTGAAGCATATGGCGCAGCTTATCTACTTCAAGAGTTATTGACGGTTAAATCGGACGATGTCGGTGGTAGAACGCGCATTTATGAATCGATCGTTAAAGGGGAAAACCTTTTGAAAGCAGGCACTCCTGAATCGTTTAATGTGTTGATCAAGGAGATGCAGGGACTTGGGCTAGATGTCCGTCCTGAAGTGGTAAAATGACCCAAGTTACTAGAATGAACGGGTATTTCTTAGATGCTAATTACATAAGGATTTGAAATGGGGCAGGGGCCTCATTTCAAATCCAAAATTTTAGGGAGACAACATGTCAGACACGAGTCACCAAGATACGCAATTTGATAAGTTGACGATTAAGATTGCTTCGGATGATGTTATCCGGAATCATTGGTCCCGCGGCGAGGTGAAGAAGCCTGAAACGATCAATTATCGAACATTTAAACCAGAAAAGGGGGGACTATTTTGCGAAAAAATATTTGGTCCTACCCGCGACTGGGAATGCGCTTGTGGCAAATACAAAAAAATTAAACATAAGGGGATTGTTTGCGATCGCTGTGGAGTTGAGGTCACTTTATCCAAAGTTCGTCGCGAACGCATGGCCCATATTGACTTAGCAGTTCCAATCGTCCATATATGGTTTTTCAAAACGATGCCTTCTCGCATCGGCAATGTGCTTGGCATGACCACAGCGGACCTTGAACGGATCATCTATTACGAAGAATACGTAGTCATTGATCCAGGTCAAACTGGACTTGAAGTCAAACAACTTCTTACAGATGCGCAATATCGCGAATCTCAAGAAAAATTTGGGCGCGATGCCTTCATTGCAAAGATGGGTGCAGAAGCGATTAAAGATCTTCTTGCAAATGAAGAACTAAATTCCCTTTTGGTTGATTTAAAAGATAAACTTCGTAAAACGAAGTCGATGCAAGCGCGTATGAAGCTTGCTAAACGGCTTAAAATTGTTGAGAGTTTCGTGAGCTCAACGAACAAGCCAGAATGGATGGTAATGTCTTGCATTCCAATCATTCCGCCAGACTTGCGTCCCTTGGTGCCTTTGGATGGTGGTCGTTTTGCTACTTCCGATCTCAATGATCTCTATCGCAGGGTTATCAACCGAAATAATCGCCTCAAAGCTATTCTGAAGCTTAAAACACCTGAAGTCATCATCCGTAATGAAAAAAGGATGCTTCAAGAAGCTGCAGACGCCCTCTTTGACAACGGCCGTCACGGCCACCCAGTTATCGGTGCAGGCAATCGTCCACTTAAATCTCTTTCTGAAGTTCTTAAAGGGAAGCAGGGTCGTTTTCGCCAAAACTTACTCGGGAAACGGGTCGATTACTCAGGTCGTTCTGTCATCATCGTCGGTCCTGAACTAAAGTTCAATCAATGTGGTCTGCCGAAATTAATGGCTTTGGAGTTGTTCGAGCCCTTTATTGTTAAACGTCTTAAAGATTTGGGTTATGTATATACGATTCGCTCAGCTAAAAAGATGATTCAACGCCATGCTGCAGAAGTGTGGGACGTTTTAGAGGATATCATTAAGGGGCATCCTGTTTTGCTAAACCGAGCTCCTACTTTGCACCGGTTAGGGATTCAGGCTTTTGAACCCGTCTTAATTGAGGGAAAGGCAATTCGGATTCACCCGATGGTTTGCGCAGCATTTAATGCGGACTTTGACGGTGACCAAATGGCGGTGTATGTTCCGCTGTCTGTTGAAGCCCAGCTAGAGGCTAAATTGCTCATGATGGCTCCCGACAATATTTTCCTTCCATCATCAGGAAAGCCCTCTGCCGTTCCTTCTCAGGATATGACCTTAGGTCTTTATTACCTGATGTGCGATCCTCTTTATACTCCGGCTAATAGAACTCGCAAGACGCGCGTTTTTCGCAATGCTGAAGAAGTGTTGATGGCTCTGTACTCCAGCGGTAGCTATAACTGGTACGAAGAACCTGTTAAAGGGGAAAAAACAGGCTCTTTCTACAATCGGGGCCTGCGCATCCATGAACTGATCAAATTGCGCACAGATGTTGGGATTATAGAAACTACCCCTGGGCGCGTCGTTTTTAATACAATCGTACCAAAAGAACTTGGCTTCCAAAACTATAGCTTGCCAAAGAAAAAGATGAGCGATCTCGTCATGCAATGCTACAAGAAACTCGGCTTGGAAGTCACTGTTAAATTCTTGGATAAGCTAAAAAATTTAGGATTTTCTGAAGCAACAAAAGCTGCCCTCTCCATGGGCGTTTGTGACGTGCCTATCCCAGGCAACAAAAAGGCCATTATCAACGAAGCCCATAAACGTGTTGCTGTTGTTCGCAAACAATATGAAGATGGGGTCATCACCGATGGGGAAAGACAGTCAAAGACGATCAGCATTTGGACAGAGGTTTCAGATCAATTGTCCGATGAGTTATTTAAAGAAATTAACTCGGTCAGAATCCCTTATTTGAACCCAATTAGCTTGATGATTGATTCTGGAGCTCGTGGTAACAAATCGCAGGTTAAACAGCTTGGAGCTCTTCGTGGCTTGATGGCAAAACCATCAGGAGCGATTATTGAGTCCCCAATTACTTCTAACTTCCGTGAAGGGTTGACAGTGCTTGAATATTCAATTTCATCACACGGAGCGCGTAAAGGGCTTGCAGATACGGCGTTGAAAACGGCGGACTCAGGATACCTCACACGGCGTTTGGTTGACGTTGCACAAGATGTGATCATTACTGAAGAAGATTGCGGGACAATCAATGGAATTGATGTTTCCTCCATTAAACAAGGTCAGGAAGAGCTGTTGCCATTGAAAGACCGAATTTTCGGCCGCACAGTCTGCGACGATGTGTATTTGCCTGGCGATAGCACGCAAATTCTGGCGCAAGCTGGAGACGTTTTGACTATTCAACAAGCGGAAGCCATCGATGATTCTGCTATTGAAAATGTAAAAATTCGGTCTGTACTTACCTGTGAGACTAGACGCGGAGTCTGCGCAAAATGCTATGGGTTAAACTTGGCGACTGGAAGCCCTGTAAGCCTGGGTGAAGCCGTTGGTATCATCGCTGCGCAGTCCATCGGGGAACCTGGAACACAGTTGACGATGAGAACGTTCCACTTGGGCGGTATCGCGTCTGCTGGTGTAACTCCTGAAATTGTCGCCGAACATAGTGGAATTTTGGTTTATATCGGTCTTCGCACTGTTCAAAACGCGGAAAATCAGTGGGTTGCACTCAATAAAAATGGAGCCCTCCACATTGTGCGCGATGAGGGAAGGACCTTGGAAGAGTATAAAAAGCTCCTTTCAACAAAATCAATCGAGCCTTTGCAGACATTTACAATTGAACTTGGAACAAAAATCCTCCTTCCAGATGGCTCTAAGGTGAAACCTGGAACAAAAGTTGCAGAATGGGAACAACATAATATCCCCATTATATGCGATCGCCCAGGGTATGTGAAGTATGAAGATCTCGTTGAAGGGATCTCTACTGAGCGTGAGCTGAACAAACAAACAAGTCAGACAGAACTCATTGTGAAACAGCATAGAGGGGAATTGCATCCTCAGATTGTGATTTATGCTGACAAAGAGTGCACAGAACTGGTTGGAACATATCCGTTGCCTTCTGGAGCCATTTTGTCTGTGGCAGAAATGTCATACGCAACAGCAGGTAAATTGCTGGCCCGCTTGCCACGTGGAGCCATTAAGACGAAGGACATCACTGGTGGTCTGCCTCGTGTGGCAGAGCTTGTTGAAGCACGTAAACCCAAAGATTCTGCTGAAATTGCTAAAATCGATGGCGTTGTCGACTTCCGAGGGATACAGAAGAACAAGCGAATTGTTGTCGTGCGCGATGAGGTCTCTGGTATGGAAGAGGAGCATTTGATCCCACATACGAAACACCTTCTTGTACAACGTGGAGACCATGTTGTGAAGGGGCAACAGCTTACTGATGGCGTTGTGATCCCACATGAGATATTAGAAGTGTGCGGTGTAAGAGAATTGCAAAAATATCTTGTGAATCAAGTTCAAGAGGTATATCGTCTACAGGGAGTAGATATTAACGACAAGCATATTGAGATTATCGTTCGTCAGATGCTTAAAAAAGTGCGTGTGATAGATCCGGGTGATACTAGCTTGCTTTATGGTGAAGAAGTGGATCGCAAAGCCTTCACTATCGAAAACCGCAAAGTAATCGATGAGGGTGGACGTGCCGCTCAAGCTGCACCAGTCTTGCTTGGAATTACAAAAGCATCGTTGAGTACAGAGTCCTTTATCTCAGCAGCATCGTTCCAAGATACGACTCGCGTGTTAACAGAGGCTGCTTGCGCCGGGAAGACAGATTACCTTTTAGGCTTCAAGGAGAACGTGATCATGGGTCACATTATTCCTGGAGGCACAGGCTTTGAAAGACATCGACGCGTGAAAAAGTTCGTAGACAAAGAACTCGAAGAAGAACTTGTTTTCGATTTTGAAGACACCCTCGAGCCTGCAAATGGAGGCAGAAAGAAGTCCAAAAAGAATAAAGAAGAATAGTAACTTGCGTTAGTAACGCAAGTTGCTAGTACACTGTAAAGTTATTATTGACCATTTGTGGCGCGTCAAAGCCCCGGGGTTCAATGATCGCAAAAGGGGTTGTATGAGGCAATACTACCCCTTTTGCGATCATTGAACCGCGGGAGCTTTCACGCAGCCACAAATGGTCAATAATAACTTTACAGTGTACTAGTCACCGTCGGATTAAAATGGGGCCCCTGCCCCATTTAAATAGAATAGATTTACACATGTGTTGGAGGTAGTTGTGAGCGCAGTGACAGCAGCATATAGATCAGGTGGTGAAGGATCAAAAATCCTTGAAGAAAAAAAAGAAGAGAAAAAAGGAACTGTACCAAGTGTAGGCGAAGCTGCTTTGGTGGGTACAATTCGTTCTACTACAGAAACTACTACAAAAAAATTAACCCTTCATATATCAGACGGATCTTCTTCTAGTTCTCATGTTGATGAAACATTAACATCACCGTTCGGGGAACCCTTACATTTTCCATTAAATGCTTCAAGAGACCAAGTTTTAGTTATGATGGCAACTTATCTTCAAGCGCGAAGATATAAAGTTCCCCAAACTTCTCCTACGAAGGTCTAACTGTTGAAGAGTTATCAACAGTAGTAATGCAAGTTGCTATCATGCAATGC
>JABDBC010000025.1 GCA_013288825.1 Chlamydiota bacterium | reverse complement strand
GGATTTGGCGGCGGAGGCGGCGGTAGCGATGGCTCTGGAGGATTCGGTGGTGGCGGTGGAAGTGGTGGCTTTGGAGGCTTTGGCAGCGGTGGCGGCAGCAGCAGCTCCAGCGGCACTGGTGCCACACCAGGCCTCACCACACAAGGCGGCAATGGCGCAGCTTTAGGTGGCGCCGTCTTCCTCGGCAGCACGAATGCCCAACCCACTCTCACCCTCACCGGCAACTGCAGCACTTCCCTCAACTCCACCTCGAATAATTCCGGCGGCGGCTATGCCGGTGGCAATGACTTCTTTCTCTACTCAGGCACTACTCTTAACCTCATGCCCGACACTGGCGAAACGATCTCTATCAGCCAATCTATCATCGACGACAGCGTACAGTCCATTCCAGTGTCCCCTAATTGGGAAGCCGGTACCGGCTCTGGCGCCAATCTTCAAGTTACAGGCGCAGGAACCGTCATCCTAAGTGGCACAAACAGCTATATCGGCACCACGACCGTCTCTTCAGGCATCCTCAGCCTCTTCAATGGTACACTTTATGCAGGTGGACAGGGCACTAACAGTCAAGTCAATGTCAGCCAAGGAGCCATTCTCAAAGGGACCGGCACAATTAATGCACCTACCACCATATCTGGGACCTTGTCTCCAGGCAATTCGATCGGTACTCTATACTATAACGCACCCCTCACATTGTCCGGCATCTTGACCATCGAAATTGCCCCAACAGCTGGTGACAATAGCCGAATTTCTTCTACATCAACTGTCGATGTTACGGGTGCTACGATCCAGATCGTTCCAGATTCTGGGCATTACACGGTAGGAGCTCAGTACACTTTGTTGACAAGCGCGGGGCTAACAGGCACGCCATCCCTCATTATGCCCTCACAATTTATTGGAGAACTCAGTTATCCTAATAACTCTATAGTGCTTACCCTTTTGAGGGTGCCCCTACCTCCCTCCCCCTCCTCTTTTAATGGAAGAATTGAAAACAATCAGTTCCTAACCCAAACAGATATTACGAGTGTGCTCAGTTGGAATCCTCCTGTTGATTCTTCTGAAATTGTTTCTTATCAAATTAGTCGAAATGGAGTTGTGATTGTAGTTGTGCCAGTTTCAGGTCCGAGAGTCTACTACGACCATAATCTGAAAAAGAACACGAGCTATACCTACACAATCGTTTCATTAAACGCTCAGGGGGTTCAGAGTTCCCCTTTATCAATTACTTTAAGAAGTTCTAAAAAGTGAGAATATGCATTAGTTTGCAGATGATTTGCTCATCCATCAACTTCGAATTGCAACACAGCTCTCAAATCGTTGATTTTGTAAAAGTTTTATATATTCTTCTGGGGGATGACCCGGCACTAAAAAAGTGAAGTAATCATGCCATCTCTGACCTGATAGGAAGGCACTTTCAGTTTCAGTCATCTCCCTCGAGTAACCATGGTAATGTAATGCTAGATTGGTAATTTCAAGCACAGCATGATCATTACCCTTCTCAAGAACTCCATGAAAATCCCATACGAACAATTTCATTTTTTTCTCATTTTTATTATTTAGAATTCAAAATAACCTGCGGGTGAGAGCGGTGAGCGCGCTGATGAAGCTCTTCATTGAAAATTAATAATTTTTGCATCGGCTGATCCAGATGCAATTGACTCTCTTTATAATGTTCCATAGCTAATCCAATGAATTGAATTCCCTTGATGTCAACTGCAGCATTTGAAATCACTGAATGAATCCATTGAGCTCCATCTGTAAGATTCCCAACAACTTTATCACTCAGAGATTCCACAAATGGGTGAATGAAATCAGCTACAGGCACTCCTAAAATGGTTGTTTGGTCTTTATGATAGTGAGAATTTTTTGGCGCCCATGTTACGACAGGAATTTGGTTAACCTTTGCCCACATCATTTCTGCCCCTACACCAAGTCCACGGCGATCTCGGGCGTCTACAAAAACAATATTGCTACTGAAGACTTGAAGCATATCCCTGCCAAAAACTGAGAATTGATCGGATAAATCATCAGTTCTAAATGCAGGATTTAAGAAGGATACCTCATATCCCTGTAAGTTCTTTTCTAAAACATTCATATCCTCGTCAGTCCAATAAGACTCGTCTGATTTTTCATGTCCCTTCTTGATAGTGCCTGCTAAATAAATAGCAATTTTTGTCTTCATGAAATAACTCCATAATTTAAGTCGATCAACGCTACCCCTCCAGAGTATAATCATAAAAAATTAATGATTTCCAGAAAAAATGACAAAGTGGTTTTGCAACTGCCTGGAATCTTATAGCATAAAATCATGGCGATACCATGAGCCGATGACATGCCTGCAATGCCATAATCTAACTTTAGAAGTAGCAGTTCAGATACCCCCTTCACACTATATGTCAGGCCTTCAGTCTGAAAATATGCTTGGTGGGCGGTGGAACAAAGACAAACAATGAAATATATTG
This sequence comes from Chlamydiota bacterium, assembly GCA_013288825.1. Lineage (GTDB taxonomy): Bacteria > Chlamydiota > Chlamydiia > Chlamydiales > Parachlamydiaceae > JABDBC01. The sequence goes on along the minus strand of JABDBC010000025.1, from coordinate 26,335 downwards.
TATTATCATAGGAATAAGGCCGGGTGGAAAATGTCGAATTTTTGGAACCTTCTTCATATTAAATATAAGAGCCTTTAGACCGGCTTCTAATTCATCTTCAATTACCCTGTTAACAGTACCATCTGCCAAAAAAATAGTGCCATCTGTATCTGAAAGCGCACCGTCAAGGGGAGGAGTTGTGTCTTCCCAACGCCATAGCGCATTCCCAAGACTAGGTAAAGAATTAGCTGTTGGTCGTTTAATTGAAGGTCTTGCGTTGACCAAAGCATCAAACGTTTGTTCGGAGAATCTGTAGACGGTGCGAGCATTGTTGTGAATGTAAATGCGTGCACGACCTTCCGAACAGCCAGACTTACGATCTAACTTTACAAGTTTGAGTGCTATTTTCCTAACTAAATAACGAGACTCCAAGCACAGACTGTCAGATGATTTTAATTCATTGAATTTTTCCAGAAGATCTCGAAGCATGAAACGTTTTCCGTTTGGTAAAACAAGATCTGCTCTTTCACCACTCGGACTTTGAAAAAGTGCTGTTGTTGCATGAGTCACGGCATGAAGGCTATTCTGTAAATCGTCAATCGAGGCTACTTCGGGATCGCAGTGTTTCCAAAAGTCCTGAAGCATGTCCGCATGCTCAGCACAAATTTGTGACTCTAGTGCAGCCCCTGATGTAGCAGGATTAATAGATAATGATACGATGCTTGTCATAAACTGCTCTATATAGTTGTAGGATATCCTTGAGTTGGAACAAAGACATACAATGAAATATATTGTATTATTTTAGCAATAAGGCTGGGTTGAAAACGTTGCAACTCTGGAACACTTCTTATTTCAGTTCCCATAGCCTTTTGACCGGCTTCTAAATCTTCAGTAACTATCCTATTAACTGTACCATCTGCTAAGAAAACGACATTCTTGTCAAGTTTCGGATCGCCGAATTCCACAAGAGTTCCATCAACTACAGGTGTAATGCCATTCCAAAACAGTATTGATTGTCCAAGGGCAGAAGAAAAAGTTGCTGCTGGTTCCTTAAGATAAGATCTTGTTGGGCTCAATCCATCGATTGTAAGTTTCGAGAATTTGTAGAAGGTCAGAAAATTCTTCAAGATTTGACATTTTGCAGCATGAACCTGAATATTAACCTGACGATCTGATGCACAATATAAACTTACAAGTCGTAGTACTATTTGTCTAACTAGATAACGAGATTCCAAGCTTAGATTACTGGCATCCTCAAACTCACTAAATCCAAGCAGAAGAAATGCCAGTGAGAATCGTTTCCCGTCGGGCAAAACAAGAGATGTGCTGCCTTCAGCGTTTGTTGTTGTTGCATCGGCCAAAGCAGTAAGGCTTTGTTGTAAATTATCAATCGAAGCGGTGGGATTACAGCATTCCCAAAACGCCTGGAACATGCCCTCTTCTGATTTAGCAATAGCTTCGTCATGCTCAGCGCGGGTGCGTGCCTCTAGATCAGCTACAGGGTCCGTACAAGGGAGGCGGGGGAGCTCCAACATCACACCCCACCTCAACCATGTTCCTGCGAATGAATTGCTTGGTGTCATAAAAAACTCCTGTTTGTTAATGAGAAAAACAACAATACTAATAGAAGTTGTCTTTTATGACAATCTAAACAAACATCAAATCTAACATTTAAATCTTATTTTTTAGAAGAAACAAAATCAAAAAAACTGTTTAAAAAAAGTGAGGAGGTTCTATTGCAAGTGAAAGTTTATCAGAATTAAAAAATGGGGGTCCTGTGATTGGGAGAGGGCACATCCTTACTCCAATCTCCCTATTTTCTCTGTGATCCCTGTGGTAAAATCTTCAGATATCGATCAAAAAGGTGATCAAGGCCGATTACCCATCCGAGGAATGGTTAACAAAAAATGCAGCATTGATTATCCGTAATGTAATTAAAATAAGCTAATCCTCCCCTTTCTTTCATACCCTTAAATATCATCTCTGTAAGTTCTTTAGCTAAGAAAATTCCTTTTATAGTATCAGGAAACTCAAGATTTTCCTTTAACAGCATGAAGACAGGCTCTGTTAAAATCTTAGGATCAAAAATTAGAGTCCGACAATAAAGCCATTCTTCTTCAGACACAGGTCTACTCTTACAGGATTTTAACTTTTCTTCTATCTGATTCCTTAGGATGCTTAGAATTCCCTCATAAATTTTAGGCATGCTTTTCCCTAATTTATCAAGAGAATCATCAACAGATACTCCTAGGCATCCATGCAACCGGCTCATTTCATCCTTATGACCATTTACCAGATGTTCAAAAATGTATTTTTCAAACCCTTCTTTACGTAAACTCTCGTATGTTTCTAAATGACTCGAGAACTTTAGGGGCATTGATAACGGAATATCATTATCTGATAAAAACTGCCTATGATCAGTATAACTTCTTTTAAAGAATAGCAATGCGGTTTGTTGTTCTAGTATTAGCTCTTTTTGAAAAGTCTCCACTTCGGTTTCCTTGCCATATTTGCCTGCTACCTCTAAAATTGTCTCAAGATGTAAAGGGAATAGATGCACCATCGTTGTTAAGACAGTCCGCAAGTGCTCAGCTGCAATATCCTTTCCGCCAGATGAAAATCCTTCTAAGTCTATCAATCCGATTTTGAATTGTATTTCCCCACCTTCTTCAACTTGATAGAAGGGAACATTATCAAACCTAGGTATTGGAGCCCCTCCCGATAATGCGTTTAAGGGATTTCTTCCACCTGTTAAATCACATACCTCATTCTCAAAACAAAATTCAGCGAATTCTTTGATTGCACCTGTAAGCAACTTATGATGGTTAAGATAAAATCCAATCTGCTCTTTTAAGTGAAAAAATTTTATCGGAAGCCTCTCTTCAATAATAAAGTCCCCATAAGTGTCAGCTTTGGGAATGGCAAGATGCCTGTATCCTTTCTTGCCGCAGATTTCACGTGCTATTATCATTGTTTCCAGTCGCTGAAAATTGGTAGGTACACCCGTGTGTTTCAGCACAATATGAGGAATTTCACTTGGCAAATATACAGCTGAGCGTCCTGAAGGTGCTCTTGGCATTGATCCAACGCCAGAATCTGCTATTAGATGCTTGGCTTGAGTCAAAAGAGTTGAGCCTAATGAATGTGAGCTTTTCGTTTCTTCCGCTTGTTGAATTCTAAGTCTCTCTCTTGCTATGCCATCTGTTTTAGAGCTTGCGCTTTTATCCAGCCGCATACGCAAAAGCATAAAACAATGTCTAGCAATATACTTGCCAAAAGATATTGGTGAGGAGAAATCAGCCATATTAACCTCAGAGTATATAATTTTATTTTAAAATAAAATGTACAAATAAACTACTACCAATTAGAGAATGTTATCTTAAGATAACGATGCTATTGGCGGCTATTGGTTTTTCCTAAATTCCTTGCTGTTAAAGATTGGAATCCGTATATTGGTTGTATTATACAACTATCTGGTTTATCATGAAAAATCTTTCAAGCGCTGAAATTGATCTCTTAAGACATAACGCAAGGAGTGTCGTGCGAGAACTTGGACTTCTCAACGATGCTTATTTCAAAATTGGTGTGACCTTAGCAGAACGCCATCTTCTCATTGAACTAACTTCATGTACATGCCCTACAATGGGGGAAATTGCAGAACGTCTGTTACTAGATAAATCAACGGTTAGCAGATTGATTGCCAAAGCTATGAAGAAGGGATATGTCAAATGCTCGTCAGATGAAAAAGACAAAAGAAAACGGTTCCTGCATCTAACCGAATTGGGTAAAAAAACTCTTAATGCATTTGAACCAATCGCGTTTAATCAAACAAAAAAAGCTCTTCAGACTTTATCCGCAGAAGAAATTGAGATTGTTTATCAGGGAATCTCTCTTTACGCAAAAGGGCTAAAAAAGTCGCGATTACAAAACAAGGACTTCATCGGATCGGCAGAAAATTCTGAAAAATTAAATAAAATTATTACTGCAAAAAGCTTGGTAGAGATTCATAAACAGTTGGCTCAGCTTGGGTTTATTTTGAAGCCATTTAGCCAAGAAGATGAAAATTGCCTCTATAATATATTTCGAGATGTCGTTGATACGGGCAGTCAATTTCCTTATGAGTGCAACTCCCTTCAGGAATTTTATCGTCAGTTTCTTGCTCCAACATCGCATATCTATGTGTGTCATTCCATCTCAACTAATGAAGTGGTCGGCGGTTTCTATATCAAATCGAATTTTCCCGGTAGATCGAGTCATATTGCAAATGCGGCCTATATGGTACGAGAAACAGATCGAGGCAAAGGCATTGGCACTCTTCTCATCAAAGCCTCACTATGTATAGCTAAAGAACTCGGGTTTCGCGCGATGCAGTTTAATATGGTGCTAAGTCAAAATATTGGTGCTACTAAACTCTATCAAAAACTTGGCTTTAACATTATTGGCACCATATCTGAGGCAGTTAGAAATCCCGATAGGAGCTACCAAGACGGGTACATTTTGTATACCAGTCTCTAGTTAAAATTGATAATCAAGGAGTATTCAATGTCGGAAGAAAAGCAAATCGTATCGAAAGAAGAAACGTTTGACAAACTAGAAATTCGCTTAGGACGGGTTATTAGTGTTGAAAAAGAATCAAGCGCTCCAAAAAAAGCCTATCGATTAAAAATAGATTTTGGAAAATTTGGCATCAAAACAAGCGTAGGAAGATTCACGCATCATTCTCCTGAGGAGATTCTTAATAAATTGGTACTAGGGGTTTTGAATTTTGAACCTCGGCAAATCGGCGATACTACTTCTGAAGTTCTAGTTTTAGGAGTTCAGTTTCCCAAAGCCGATAGTGGAGAAGCAACATTAATTACTCCAATTGCAGATGCGAAAATTGGTGGAAAACTATTCTGAATTTAGGCTATTATTTTTCTAAAAAAGTTCGGAAATGCCCTATATCAGGCTTGTAAAGTATGAAATATTCGATATTTATTGAACCTCCCAAAGACTTCAATTCGAGTGTTGAGGCGGCTGGTTGCTACTGTGAATGGACCGACAAAATCCTTTTATTGAAAAGACATCATCAAAAGCCGCAAGGGAATACTTGGGGTGTACCTGGGGGAAAAATGGAGAAGAACGAAACTCCACGAATGGCAGTCATTAGAGAAATAAAAGAGGAAGTGGGACTAGATATTGATGATATCACCCTTGCAATAGTTGGTCGGCTGTATTGTCGACTTCCACATGTTGATTATGTGTACCATTTATTTCGTAAACAATTTTCAGTTCAACCAGAGGTGCACTTGGAACTTGAGGAGCATCTTGAAATGAAATGGGTGACCATAAAAGAAGCATTAGAATTTCCATTGATTGCTGGAGGAATTGAAGCATTAAAGTACTATCAGGAGAGATGTTTTCTATGACACAAAATATAGATAAATTGGATCTTAAGAACAGTTTCTATTTTGTACGTCATGGAGATGCTGACTATCCTCAAAATCCGAATCCACATGATGAGTATGATGTATCGTTAACTAATTTGGGACGAAGGCAAGCACAATACATACAACCAATTATTGAGAAACTATCAATTAAAACAATCTGTGTAAGTCCATTGCGAAGAGCTATTGAAACAAATAGCATTATAGCTAAAAACTTATCGACCCAAATCATAATCATTGAAGAACTTAGGGAATGTCCTGGGGCTGTTTGGCAGAATATGATTGAGTTAGATCAAAATCCAAATATAATGTGTAATAAAGTTAAACAATTCATGGAAAGAGTAATCCATGGTATTAATATGGCCTTAAGTTATCCAGGACCAGTTTTGATTGTTGCACATGGTGGCATTCATTGGGCTATGGCACATTATCTGAAGGTTAATAATCATGATAAAAAGATTGGGAATTGTATTCCAGTCCACTTTTACCTTTCAAATGAATTCGAATGGGAAGCAAAGCATTTAGCCCATCCACTTGCAGAGTATTTCAAATGTATTGACATTGTCGAGTGAAATAAAGAAAAAGGAGGCATATGACTGCACAATCAATGGATAATCACCTTAACTTCAGGATGTCTTCGCATGATAAAAGAATCATCGAAACTGCCGCGAGGCTTAAGGGTCTTAAGCCTCATACCTATGCTCGTCAAAAATTACTTGAGGCCGCTGAGAAAGATGTTGCTGAAATGAGCCAACTTAACACTCTGATTTTAAATCAAGTAGACTGGGAATTTTTCTTATCTATTATGGAAGCCCCAGTTCAGATAAATCAAAATTTGAAAAAAGCGGTAAAAAATTTTCATAAGGCATTTGGAAATTAAATGCTATTAGAGTCTAGCCTGCTTACGAAAGGGTGGTATCAATGCTGAATGGACATGGACAGTAATGGACTATAATGGACCTCACTACGGTCCATTATAGCCCATTACTGTCCATTCCATCTTCGATGACAGCGCCAAGGAACACCTCATCATCATATTCTGAATGATTCAATCAAAGTCATGGCTATAATCGGGAAGATAACCTTCACACATAAGATGCATTTTACTATTTTTACGGTCTAAATTAGTCACAGGATAGATGTAAAGGGTTTCTTGCTCAGAGATCCCTAAACGGTCTCCAACTTCCCAACCCATTTTACGTGCCACTTTTACTGCATCACCTATCCAAGATTCTTTCCCAGCATTATTACCAAACCATCGTCTTCCATCCGATGTTGTAATCACGTATTCTTCATCAGTCAAAATTTGTGAGACTATATCTACTTCGAAGATATAGGTTTTTTTTTCTCCTCTTGACGAGGATGCAAGTTTTTTCTGAACACCTTTATATCTCTTCACAGAATGATTTTCTGAGACAGCAAATGCATTCACAGTTATGAAAGATAATAACGTTAATTTAAACAATAATGCCTTATATATACTCATAAAACTCCTTAAAAATTACATGTAATGGCAAAAAAATAGAGCGATTAATTTTTTCATAAAACTCTAAGTTTATAGATTAAATAAATGACTAATGCAGATGATATAACAAAGATAAATAACAAGTCAAGATAATCCCTATTGCACACTTCCTAAGTGTTTCTGTTATAAATTATCCAGAGTTAAATTGATATCACTGTATTTAAAAGCCTGTTGAAAAGCTTGATCAATCCAATATAAATCATAAAATTTGGATTGAGCATTTAAACTTTCTTTAAGTCCAAATAGAGCGCGACTATTATTTGGAATCTTACTCAAGTCCTCACGATAGATCTTCTCGGCTTCATTGTACTGTCCTAGTTTTAAAAAAAGAGCTCCCAATTGTTGCCTAGCTGAAAAAAAGCAGACAGGGGACTCATTATAAAAAACAGAATTTTGTTCATTGACTGCTTGTTGAAGAAATTTGATTGCCTCAGATGTTTTCCCTTCATTTTCAGCAATTTTGGCTTCCATAAAATATTCCAAAACAGTGATCATTTTTTTGTTCTTTTCTTCTTGAGATCTTTCATTTTCAAGGAGTTGTTTTTTTGTAACTTCAAAAAGTCGACTTTCTTTTGATGCTTCAGAAGAGTTTTTAAGGCTGGCAAATGCCATTGCTCGGCTAAAATGCCATATTAAATTGGCTAAAATCATTTTTTCATCAGGCTTTGGAAATTTTAATATTCTTTTCCATTCATGAAAATGAACTAAAGTAAAAAGTGGAATGACAGCATAGTATTCCATTTCAGGCATATGCTTAGAACGAGGTAAATAAAACTGACGTAGTTTATCAGCTGTCCACTTAGAATCTCCAAAACGTTCTTCTAAACTATAAATACGTGTAAGAAAATATAAGGTATGGGTAATGAAACTGCGGGGATAAGTACCTTCGATTCCATAGGTATTAATATATTCTTTATCTGCAGCTAAAGCTTCTTCGCTGCAAATAGCAGCTCGGTGATAGTCACCTACTAAAAGATAGATATGGGAAGGCATATGAAGGAGATGTCCAGCACTCGGGAGCAAAGTTTTCAAACGATCCGCTGATTTTAAAGCTTTTTCAGGAAACGGAGAGCCGTCCATTAAATGGATATAGTAATGATTTGCACCGACATGATCTGGATATTTTTTCATGACTGTTTCTAAGGTGTCGACAGCTTCTTGAATTCCGGGTTGCGGCTTTCCCTCTTTGCTCCAGTTTTCTTTTTGTAAATCTAATAAGCTTGCTGCCCAAAAAACAGCGGCATCGGGGTCATCCAGATATTTTTTGCTTAATTTTTCCAGATGTTGACTATATTTTAATTTGTTAAAATCATCGTCCGAGTTATTCGCAAACTTTTTAGATAATGCATCAATGTATTCACGCTCAACTTCTGAGCCATTAATAGACAACTCAATAGCTTGTTGTATACAATCCCAGGCCACTTTTTTAATATTTGTTGCCATGGGCATTTGAAAATTTGGAACGAGAGCCATAGCCATCCCCCAGTAAGCCATTGGCATATCTGGATCTATTTTAGAGGCATTTAAAAAAGACCAATAGGCTGTATCATTATTAAAAGCATACAGTTGAGTTAATCCTTGATCAAAATATAGCTGAGCAGCAAGTTGATCTGTCTGCACAGGATGATGAATCGCTATCATTTTTGGATTCAACGTAAATTTTGTCGGTGGAGTAAATAGAAAATCTTCTGAAAAAATAAAGTTCGTCCAAAGAATGGCAATCAAGATCAATTGAAAAATAATTTTTTTGAATGCCATAATGACCTACCACATTGCGAAAAGTTATGAGCAACATTAATCAAATTTAAGATATCATGAATGGTGGAAGAATTGCAAACGACTGACATCAAACTCAGCAATTCCCGCACAGAAAGAAGAAGAGAAATATGTCCATTTCATCACTTTGCTTTTACATTGACTCAATGTAATCTTGTAGATTACGCTGGAGAGTCTATCCATCTAAGAAAAACGAAGTCTGGGATTGGCAAGGAATGTCATGCAAATGGTCCAACTTAACAATTATTATAGATTACTGCTTATCATATGACAGATGATTCCACAAAAGAAATATTGACGCAGTGGAACAAAGAGTGTTCTTTAGAGCCATATGGTGTTATTGTTGGGTGTTCATGTAGTCAAGAATGGCTTCTTCCTTGGTGGTGGATGCATTTTCAAATGCATAACAGCGAATACCCCGTTACCTTTTTTGATTTTGGTGACATGACTCAACTCGGAAAAAACTGGTGTAGTAAAAGAGGACGGCTAGAAACTCTTCCCAAAAATTCGATAGGACGGTTCATTGCACCAAGGCAAAACATTCCAAGTCGGCATGTGGTTTTTTGGGAAAGTCATAAAAATCTCAATGTATGGGAGGCTCGCGTGTCATGGTTTCAAAAACCCTTTGCCTGCCTTCATTCTCCTTATAAAAAAACTTTATGGATAGATCTTGACTGCCAAGTACGCAAATCTATTGCTCCCCTATTTGTTTTTTGTGACACACCTTACGAAGTAGCAATGGTTGAAGAACCCGCTTACATCATGAAATTGCATAGAGATGTCGGCGAACTTTTAGAACAAGAGATTGAATATAATGCGGGAGTCATTGCATTTAACCATGGAGCTAATCTTATTCAAAGCTGGGCAAGAAAATGTCTTGAATGCAATCAAACTTTGCGGGGAGATCAAGAAGTTTTTTCACGTCTGTTATTTGAAAAAGGTATTAAAATATTACCTATCCCTCCGAGCTATGTCGAAAGGAGTTCTTACTCTCCAATAACACTAGTCATTTCTCAAGTAGGTGAGTCAAATATCATTGTACATTGGGCTGGCAGCCATAAGCAACTTATTCGCATTTCGATTGAGCTTTTTAAAACAAGTGCGTTGATGGATTTTTCTTTGTGACATATTATACCAGCCTCTAGTTTAAGAGCTTGCATTTATCCGATATAACGCATATATTTAGGAATTATATGTCCGATATACCGGAGGAATATGCTCGAAATCCTAAATTCACATTCTTACTCAAACCGGGAAACTGATCTCTTTCCAGCGTTTAGCAAACGTGATGCAAGTCTCCAATGATTTAAGCATAAGCTATTGCAACTATCTCCAAGAAGCCTATCTCGTCGAGTTTCTCCCTTTTTATAGCATAAAAGCTTCCATTCGTCAAAGGCATCCCCATAAACTTCATGCGATGGATTTAGGGTTAAGAAATGTCGTGAGTTTAGCTCATTCCGATGATAGTGGACATCAAATTGAAACGGCCGTCTACATCGAACTCCGCCGCCGTTTTGGAGAGAATCTATATTACTGGCAAGATGAAGGAGAAATCGATTTTGTGGTCAAACAAGGGACGCAGATTACACATCTCTTTCAGGTTGTATCAGAGGGGCTTGATGACGAAAATGTCTTGAACAGGGAACTAAGATCTTTAGAAGCGGCCTCAAAACAATTCCCACAAGCTCAACTTACGCTTATTGCTAAAAGCCTTCCTAAAAATCCCTTAAAGTTAAAGTGTCATCTTTTGCCACTCTGGCAATTTTTGCTTAATCCTAAAAACGGCGATTGACTTTGGTGCCGGCCCTCCGGGACGGAGTGTTTGAGTGATGCTATCCCAGGCTTCGCTTACCCCTCCGGGGAGCTTCAGCCTGGGCTTTTACGTGAACAGTCCCTCCGGGCTGGTTGCAACGTCTTTTGCTTGCTGAACCGCTTCGACATATGCAGCACGGCAAATAACAGACCATGCAAACAGCCCGGAGGGTCTGTTCATGTAATAGCCCAGGCTGAAGCTCCCCGGAGGGGTAAGCGAAGCCTGGGATAGCATCACTCAAACACTCCGTCCCGGAGGGCCGGTACCGAAATCAATCGCCGTTGTTAGGGTTTACATTAGATCAAATCGATCAAATCTTTTTCGTGCCACCTTCGTAAATAGCCAAGAACTTTGTCCGATGATAGGTTTACTTTTTCAGCGATCTGTTCTACGAATATTTCTCGGGGCAAAATTGGGAGCAAATCCATCAGAAGCCGTAAAGATTTAAGCTCGTCGGGCACATTTATACCGAAAGCCATCTGGCCAGGATCAATGTATAGACCATAATCAGGATTAGAAAGAGCCAACACTCCTTGGAATTTTTTACGCATCAATGTCGATTTATCTAATTTCTCAATCAACTCTAAAATGATCTCGATGGACTCTTTTAAAGCCTCTTTCTTGATGATATTCGGATTGTCAAAATCAGAATGATATTCAGGATAAGGGAAACGCGATAAGCTAGCCATAGGTATACTATAACTCTCCCAGACCATTTCATCATTACAGATAATGCTCCGGAATGGCCCTTCGCGGGCATCTTTTTTCTTTTTCAAAATTGTGGACAATTCCATTTCTAGCAGACTTTCGCCTTTGTACGTATGTTGCAAACCTAGTGGAGTATTAGATCCAAGCATTTCTAAAAAACACGATTCTAGGACGTGTTTAGAAGTCTCAGGATTTTTTCCTAAATAATAGACCGATCCTATAATCTCTTGCACGAGCACTAATCGATAAGTGAATTTGGTTTTTCTAGATAAAAGATGCTTAAATACCTCTACACCAACAGCAACACCAGCTAAGTCATCGTTGGCCATGCCTGCGTGATCCAAATGAGCAACAAAAACAAATGTTTCCGGATTTTCTCCTTGATGTGTGTGTTCACCCACATTCAAATACCCAGTAGACTCTTGTGTGAGCAATTCAATGTTGTAACTATCAGCATCTAGGGTGTCATAAAGCTGCTTGGTAACACAAAAACCCCAATCCCTATCCCACGGGCGGTAATTTTGTCTAAAATGGTAGGGAATAGCATCAGAGTGCCGTGAATCATAATGTAGATGCTTTTTGAGTTCCTCTCGGCTTATTTTTCCAGTAAAGCTTTTCGATAGTCCAATGACATGTAAGGGATGAGAAGCTTGAAAAATTACCTTATTATCACATGTGATCTGCCCTTTGATGAGATTCCACTTTGGGGGAATTACCCATCCATGATAATTAGCATTTTCAGTGTAATGATATATTTTCAAAGGGATGATCTTGTTGATGTATTCCAAACACTTATCATAATCGCTAGAACAAAAATTTCGATTGGAATCCCAGAGATCACAAATTATCTTATTGGCAATGGAACCGTTCATGATCTTTTCCTTCTTAGTCTAATGCATATTTTTTGCGGGAATTGTTTTTGTCCCCGTAGCACCATCGTAAGGGATTTTTCCTGGTAAAAACTTTGGCGGATTTTTTAGGAAAAAATAGGGGTTTTTTTCTAAAGCTTTTATGCCCTCTTGGTAGGCTTCTTCGGCACCCACGAGTAAAATCTTTCCATTGCCAATGTTAACAGATTTAGCATGACCTTTTTTGAAAAGCAATTCTTCAAAAGGTTTCAAACAATATTCAATTTGATAGTCGAGATAACGGACAGCGCTTACAGGATTACCTGGAATGAGTTTTCCGTTACGATATACGGAAAAATCAAAGACTTTGAAATAAAGATGGGGGACGCCTACAAGCTGTTCAATATAGTGGACATATGTCATCACTTCCATATTCACCCCGAGGAAAACTATTTTTCCTTTTTGTTGGCGTAATCGATGCCAAGGGGAGTTAACTCCATACCCGCTCAATGAATCTCCACCTGAAATTTCTTCAGCTTTATGTCCAAATGAGACAATGCTTTGCAGGGGATTACAACTGCGGACTCTTCCTGGTATCGTGCACACATATGCGCTGAAAGCCCCTAAAGATTTTGAGACTGGAGATATTTCAGTGTCAAACGGTTCTCCAAAGCGGGCGTATTCATAAAAGTACGCAGGCACTGCGAGTGTTCCGGTGGGTCCAAGCACTTTCTGGAAGGCATCCCAATAAAAAAGCAGAATCTCTTGTCTGTTCTGAGCGTTATGTGGAACACCAAGTGCCATTAAATCGCTATGCAAGAAAATAAGATCCCCATGCTGAATCCCTAAATCTCTTAATCCTTGCTCGAATTTCTCTGCATTAAATGAAAGCATCCTAAATCCTTTAGGTGGACAGTCCGCCATCCACTGCAATGGTTTGGCCAGTGATGAATTTTCCTTTTTCTGATAACAGCAATTCGATTACAGGCGTAACGTCCTCGAACTCTGTTAGCCGTCCCAATGGGGTTCTTCTGATGATAGTTTCGCGTTGCTCATCGTTTAGCGCTTTGGAGAGATCTGTCAGCATATATCCAGGAGAGATGGTATTGACTGTGATTTGTCTGGATCCAAGTTCCCTGGCAAGGCTGCGGGTCATCCCTTCCAGTCCTGCCTTGGTGGCCGAATAAACAGAAAGCCCTTTGTAGCCTTTGCTGCCTGCAATTGAGCTTATGGAAATGATTCTTCCTCCTTCCTTGGACAGAAGCATGTTGCGCAAACAAAGCCTGGTTAAAGAAAGTGCCCCTCCCAGGTTAATAGCGAGCATTCTCTCAATTTCTATCTCTGGAAGAGTAGCAAGAACTCCTTCCACAGCTATTGCAGAGTTGTTAATGACACCATAGATATTCCCAAGTTTCTCGAGGGCATGTCGGCAAAAAGCATCTATATCTGTAGATTTGGATCCATCGGCTTCAGAAAAATAATAATCATTTGGGTGGGCTTTTAGCAAGCCTTCAACCTCATCTGTCCTATGACGGCTAAAAGAACTAATTTTATATCCGTGTTTAAGCAGGTACTGCGATAAGAATAGTCCTAGTCCTTTTGATCCACCTGATATGACAATATGTTTAAGGGGATGTTCGGATTTTTTTTCCGGTACTTGAGATTGCAAAATGATCAACCCTCCGAATAATGTGTGGGATCTTATATTCTTCTAATAGTTTTTTAAGCTTTTGTTTAATTTCTATGGGATTAAATTGTTCAGAATCTTTGATCACCACATCAGCAGCAATCAGATTTCCAACGATTGGGCTTTTTTTTTCATATACTAGACAGTCCTCAACATAATCAAGAGAGTTCAACGCTTGTTCAACCTCTTCGGGACAAACTTTTCTTCCAGCGATATTGATTCTGCCATCTGTCCTTCCTAGAAAATAGACCCGACCTTCTTTTTTTTGGACTAAATCTCCAGTTTTAATCCATTCCCCAATTTTTGGCTGGGCTTCTTCAGCGTAGTTTTCCATGCCCACTGAAGACAACACTTGAAGTTCATCCTCGATAATTCTCAACTTTACGCCATTTTTGCTGTGTTTTTCTAATGCAGATAAAGGGAATCCTGCTAGACGATCTGACACAATAATAGCCGTTCCCGCCTCTGTCGAGGCATAAATATGGGTCAAATGACGAGGGTGAAAAAAAGCATCAATTAAATCAATGATCGACTGATCAACAATTTCCCCTCCCAAAGTCGCTTGCAATAAGGAGGGGACTTTTAAGTCTGGTGGCCAGGCTCCGATGAGCATTTTCCAAAACGTAGGGGTGGCTGAGACAACAGTGACAGAGTATTTTACAATGTCTTGGCAAATATCTTTAAATTGTACTGCACGAAAATATATTGAACCATGGCTATTCCAAGCCGAAAAGAAAACCTGTAATCCCGCATAGCCCCATGGAGCATAGCTTAACAACCACTTCTGCCGATGAAGTTCTTGAGGTACGAAATGGGAAGAGGATTCAATTGATTCCCAACGATGAAGGGCTATTTTTGGTTCTCCTGTTGTGGCGGAAGTGAAAATCCCTAGATAGGGAATTTTGTTTTCTTTTTCCTCAATGAGTGTTTCTACAGACTTTTCTCCAAAATAGACAGATCCACTCCAGTTGATTGCTAATTTTTTAACCTGCTCATCGCTTAGGGAAGAAGGACAAACATAGAGTGAAATGCCAAGGTCTTTAGCTGCAAGAATAGAAGCGTATAGGTTTAAAAGATTTTTGCTTTTGACAAGGATTGTACGATGAGTTTTGAAAAGATTTTTCGTTGCAGCCAGTGTTTCCTCAAAAACTTTTAACGAAATTGTTTTTTCGGGTAAATAAAGAAAATTCTCACTCATAGAGCTTAGCCAATTCTTGTACCGTACTAAAAAAGATAAATCCTTGTTTGAAAGGATCTTTCCCGGTTTTTATCTCCATTTTTACAACTACAATTGCAAGATCTAAAGAGTCCAATGAAGTCCCTGCTAATATTTGCGTTTCAGGTTTCAAATCTGTTACTGACCGTTGATTTTCCGCCATGACTTCGCGAATTGTATCTATGACTAAATCATTCATGCTTGATGACATAATTCCTCACTTATAATGTAGTCATAGAAGTTCAAACGATTTTCCACAAACTATTTGATGAAGGAAAGTTCTTCCAAATATTTGCTTGTTGTTTTAACGTCCGTCTAATGAACAGAGGGATATTATGATGACGCAATATATGAGAATAATAGTCATTGCTTGTAGTCTTCTGATAATGGAGTGTCAGGGAGTTTATGGCGCTCAATTATCTGAAAACGAATCTGAGGTCAGAAAAAATGCCTCCGAACTCATGGAAGCTTTTAATCAACATGATCCGAACAAAATTGCCTCCCTATGGGCTAAAGATGCTGTCATGTATCATCCTTTGACAGGAGAGACATCTCATGGAAGGGATGAGATCGTTCAATACTACAAAAATCGCTTTGAAAAAGAAAGTGATTCAAGGGTCGAAATCATCATCGATAATATAGAATTTGATGGTTCTGACAGTGCTGTCGAGCATGGAGTGTTTAGAGTATCATATAAAGATAAACCATCCATTCAAAGCGCTTTTAGAGCAAATCTAGTAAAAGAAAATGGCAAATGGGTCATGAATGAAATTGCGGATATTGCCATTGAGTCAGCCCCATCCCAGTTTGAACATCTTAAGGAAATTGATTGGCTAGTAGGAAACTGGGTTGATCGGGATGAAAACATTGAGATAACGTTTAATTGCAAGTGGGACAAATATAAAAACTTTCTAACGCAACACTTTTCCACAAAAGTTCTTGGTCAAAACCAGCTTGAAGGGCAGCAACTTATTGCCTGGGATCCGATCAAGGAAAAGATTCGTTCTTGGGTATTTGACTCTGACGGGGGATTTGGAGAAGGTTTTTGGACGAAAGCAGAAAATAGTTGGTATGCTGCCATGTCCTACACACTATCTGACGGCCAAAAAGCTTCGGCGACCCTTGTCTACACTAAAATAGATGACAACTCATACAAGTTTGCTTCAATTGGTCGAGACATAAACGGAGAAGTGCTTCCAGACCTCAATCCTGTTACAGTAGAAAGAGCACCATAAGGAAAACTATGAAAAATGTATCTCTTATTTTATTTTCCATGATCTTTGCTTGTTCAGCATTGACTACTTGTGTTGAAGCTCGCGCTGGAGGAGGCAGAGGTGGGGGTGGTGGAAATAGAGCAGGTGGTGGTGGAGGAAATAGACCGGCTGGTGGTGCAGCTAGGGATTACAGAGGTGGCAATAATTTTAATAGGACCCCTTCGATGAGCCGAGCAAACCCCTCTCGTAATGTTCAAGTAGGTACACCTGCAAACCGTCCGAACGTTTCTGCAGCTGGAAAGTCTCAATTTGCGAACCAGGGTAATGCCGCCCAGAATGCAAGACGAGGCAATTATGCTCAAAATCCAGCAACAAAAAATCAATTAAATCAATTTTTGCAACAATCGAAACCTGGGAATATAAGACCGCAAAATGCAATGTCCAATGCTGCGTCAGCCCAAAGACCGTTCAACAGCCAATTGGGAAATAATGCCCGTAATGCGCTAAATCAAAACCACCCTGATTACAAAAATTGGTTTAATGGTGGGTTTAATAACCAACATAATAATAACCTCCCTTATGGCGGTGCTGGCGCTGCTGCAGCTGTGGGTTTGTGGAGAGGAGCCAACTGGTCATCAGCTGCAAATTGGATGGGAGGGGGATGGGACAGTCCTTATTATTATAGCGACGATGGCAGCATGATACCGCCACCTCCAGAACCTGTATATGTCGAGAGCTCGACAACAAATGTTTATAATCAACCAATCGTCCAGTCCAACGTACAGGATAATCAACAAGCAGATCTAGGCGATTGGCTACCTCTTGGTGTTTTTGCAATCGGCAAAGATGCAAGTGTGGTAAACAACGCCAGTATGTTTTTGCAGTTGGCTTTAAATAAACAAGGGGAGATAGCAGGAACGTACTATAATTCATCGACAGACAAGACTTCTCCTGTAGAAGGTCTTGTGGACAATCAAACCCAGCTCGTTGCGATACAGTTGTCAGACAACCCATCTTCACCTATTTTGAAGACTGGGATATATAATCTGACCCAAGATCAAACGAATGTGACTATTTTCTTTCCTGATAATTCTCAGCAAAATTGGATAATGGTTCGTTTAAAGCAATAATTGCTAGAATAAAAGCCATTGATAGATGGCCGCAACCCGTATTTCTGGAAACTCCGGGTTGGCTTGTTCCTCTTCTTGGGTTAGGATAAGACCGTGTTCTACATTCAGCTCTTTCATAGCCTTGAATAAGGCTTTATATTCCCGTTCTCGTGTCTTCGGATCTTTTAAGCTTTCGGTTACCTGAATTAAAAGCACCACTTTAGTACCTTCTCGTATAAGAAAGTCCACCTCTAAATTATCTTCTGTTTTGTAATAGAATATTTCCTTGTATCTTCTTCTCAACTCGAGATAGACAGTGTTTTCAAGATACCGTCCTTGCTTTTTTGAAAAATGGAATGCAATTTGTTTTACGAGTCCAGTGTCGATTGCATATACTTTCTTTTGCAGAAGAGTTTGTTGTGAAACAGAAAATGAAAATCGATCCAAGGTGAAAATCAAATAGGCGCTTTCCAAATAGTGGATGTAATTTTTGACAGTATTGACACTTCCGAGGTTCAGGTTATTTTTTATTTTTGTATAGGATAAAGGAGCTCCGATATTGCTTAGTAGGTCGAGAGCCAACTCACGCATCGCTTTAACCTCTTTTACTTCGTAGCGGGCAATGACATCTTTGTAGAGGATATTTTCGTACACATTTTGAAGGACCAAAGGATTTTTGTGTTCCAGATATTCTGGCATGCCCCCATTTTCTAAAAAGTCATTAAAATATCTCTTTAGAATTGCCCTTTCCTGAGTAATCGAAAAACTTTTTTCATTGTAGGTAATCTGGTGGTACTTGAGATATTCCTTAAATGAAAATGGAAGGAGCTCAACGACAATGTGTCGGCCTGTTAGGCGAGTACTTAATTCCGAGCTTAATAAAGAAGCATTGGATCCCGTGATGAAGACTTTATTTTTCTCGCGGTGTATGCGCCGGACGAAAAGCTCCCAGTCCTGAATGTTTTGAATCTCATCAAAGAAAAATACATGCTTTAACCCATAAAGTTCGATTAGGGTTTCATATAGAGAATTGAAATCTTGAGTTGTAAATTGGACAAAACGTTCATCTTCAAAATCGACAAAATAAATTTGATCCTCATAATGCTTTTTAAGAATTTGCCTCATGAGGGTTGATTTTCCACATCGACGCACCCCCGAGATAATGATGACATGAGGGAGGGGAACGAGAGAATCAATGATCGCTAATTGTTCCCGTTCAATACCGATAGCCGCAGTTTTCTCGGCTTTTTCTTGTTCCAAAACAACTTGTTTGATGACGTCTTTATCCATAAATACCTCTTCCTGAATGATAGGTTTTATGTAAAATTCTGTCAATCCTAATGACAGGTTAAATGGACATGGACGGTAATGGACCGTAGTGGACCATAATGGACTGTAATGGACATATTCAACGCAAAGGAGAATGTGTAGGCATCAGACTAGTACTGCGTTCGATAAATTCGCTTAAATAAAATCTGCATTAATTATCGAAGCGTCGCAGGCGAAATAGATTTAAGCGAACTTATCGAACGCAGTACTAGGGCATGAGACCTCTCAGAAAGATTTTTTACCACAGAGATCACAGAGGACAGGGAGAGAAGAGGGGAGGAGAAGGAGGATAGAATTTCTTCAATTCCTCCTCTCCTTCTCTTCCTCCTTTCTCTGTGATCTCTGTGGTAAAAATCTTTCTGAGAGGTCTCATGCCCTTGATGCCCATACTTTCTTCTTTGCGTCTTCGTGCCTCTGCGCCTTTGCGTTGAATATGTCCATTACAGTCCATTATGGTCCATTACCGTCCATATCCATTACTTTTAACGGAGTTGCTGAACAATTTTAATTCTTCTCGCAATTGGGTCAATTTTGTGCTAGGATCAAAGCTAAATTTACGAGCAGAATTTTCCATGAGACTTGATACTGAGCGACTGACTTTGCGTGAATTTACTCTTAATGATCTCGATGCCTTTGCTGCCCTTATGGCTGATCCAGAAGTGATGCGTTTTTCGCTCAGTGGTCCAATGAAGGATAAGGAACAAGCAAGGGAGTACCTACAAAAGAGAATATTGGATCACTATACCCAATATGGGTATGGGCTTTATGCTGTAATACATAAAGCAGATAATTGCCTCGCAGGTCTTGTAGGACTAATTAGTCAAAATATTGATGGAGAGAAAAAGACTGAATTAGGATACCGTCTTCATCCAAAATATTGGGGTCAGGGATTTGCAACAGAAGCCTGTTTAGCTATCCGTGGCCATGCGTTTGGTAAGCTTGGAATAGATGAACTTATTTCGATCATTGATCCTCAGAATAAGCGTAGCCTTGAAGTCGCCAAGCGTATCGGAATGCACCCTTGGAAGGAGGCTATTTTTCATAACATACTTGTACAAATTTATGCTTTAAAAAGTCCTGGAGGGAATCAGCATCAATATGGCTAATTTTCTTTTGTTGAATCGTGATGGTTTATTGCTCTTGAGTACAAGAGCCATCCGACTATTTGGCTATGGACTTTTGTCTGTTATTTTAGTGCTATATCTTACAGAAATTGGTTTAAGTCTCGTGCAAATTGGGACTTTGATAACTTTAACATTAGTCGGTGATACAGTAATTTCATTATGGTTGACCACTCAAGCAGATAGAATAGGCAGACGCCTTATGCTTATTATCGGTTCTGGATTAATAATCTTTGCTGGCATTATTTTCAGTGCCACAACTAATTTTTTCTTGCTGTTGTTCGCTGCTATTATCGGTGTCATTAGTCCTACAGGTAATGAAGTTGGGCCTTTTCTTTCAATCGAGCAAGCGGCCCTTTCACAAATTATATCAGATGAAAATCGCACGAAAGTTTTTGCTTGGTATAACCTTGTGAGTGCCTTTGCTATCTCATTAGGATCCCTGGCAGGCGGAGGCATTGTCCAACTTTTGCAAAACTTTGGATTCGCCCCAATAGAAAGTTATCGAGTTGTAGTGATATGTTATGGATTGATCGGCGGAATTCTTGGAGCAGTATTTGCATCCCTTTCTCCTGCCATTGAAACCACCCAAAAAGGAGTACCTTCAGTTAAGATAGGTTTGGGGCTGCATAGTTCCCAAAAAACGGTCTTTGGATTATCTGCTTTATTTGCGTTAGATGCGTTTGGGGGCGGATTTATCATGCAGAGTATTATTGCTTACTGGTTCTTTGTAAAATTTCAAGTAGAACCAGCAATGCTAGGGGCAATTTTCTTCGGAGCTAATTTTTTAGCTGGCATTTCTTCCCTTTTAGCATATCGTTTTGCAAACCGTTTTGGATTGATCAATACAATGGTATTTACACATCTCCCATCAAATGTTTTGCTTATTCTTGTACCATTTATGCCCACTTTAAATCTGGCAATCATTGTATTGTTTTTGAGATTTAGCATATCGCAAATGGATGTGCCTACAAGACAATCTTATTTAATGGCTGTAGTTGATGAGAATGAGCGTTCTGCTGCTGCTGGAATTGCAGGTGTGGCTCGGACAATCGGAGCCTCAATTTCCCCAATTCTTGCTGGACCTTTACTTGCACATCCGGCGTTAATGAATTTCCCATTTATTCTTTCAGGAGGATTGAAAATCATTTACGATATACTTCTTTATTTGGGATTCATTTCAATAAAGCCGAAAACTGAAAAACTTTAAATATAGTGTAACAGGTCAGATACCCCCTTCACTATATGTCAGGCTTTCAGCCTGAGATGTTTATGTGCCAAACCTAGGGCGTTGCCCTAGGCTGTTATATTTCAGGGCGTTGCCCTGAGAACTACGTTCAGGCTGAAATCCTGGTATATAAAAGCCTAGGGCGTTGCCCTGAGAACTACGTTCAGGCTGAAAGCCTGGTATATAAAAGCCTAGGGCAACGCCCTAGGTTTAGCACATAAACATCTCAGGCTGAAGGCCCGACATATAGCGAAGGGGTATCTGAACTGTTACAATATAGTGAGGAAAAGATTATGCGCGATCCGAGAATAGATAAGTGGGCAGAAGTACTCGTCTCTTTTTCCCTTTCTGCCAAACCAAATCAATCTATTTACCTCTTTTAGGCTAATCTAGGGATAAATAGCGGGACTACAAGAATTCGCTTAATATGTAGATGGGTTGCCAGGAACCTCAGGTCCGATATGTTGGGATCTTGGAAGGCTAGGAACGCCTACTCTTAAGGCTCCCTCTTTAGCGAGGTTCCATTCCAGAGCATGCTCCTGCAGGAATCTTTTATCGTCCAATCCTTTATGATAGATACCCGAATAAATTGTTTCGGCTGCACGCATCATGGAACTTTTCTGATATTCGGTAATCCCATTTGGTACTCCTGGGGGGAATTCCAACAGTTTTTCATAAAATCTTGCTAATTTTATTGCTCCTTTTGGTCCGTGCCTCATTGCGTCTGTATAATGTTCTTTGGAAGCCTCCAATAGATCACGTTTAGTCATGTTTGCAGAATCCTTAAAGTTACCGATAAATCTATCAAAGTAATGGTCTCCGAGCCAGATTTGAGCTCCTTCGTTACCTCCCTTAGCTGCGGATATAATCGACAATAACGCCGCATCATAGTTGCTCTTCTGATTTTCTTCGTCACCTTGACCAAGTAAGCAGAAAAAAGTAAGACCGCTCCTATATTCTATTTCAGCTTGATTATCTGAAGGCGCATTTGCTCGGAGTTCTTTCGCAATTTCCTCAGCGAGCTTTTTGTAATGAGTCGAGTCATTCACACCGAGATCACTGTATTCAGTTGAATCTCCGAGATCTCTGTACTCAGATGAATCTTCCTTACTCTGCTCTTTGGTTAAAAGGTGGCTGCTTAACTGGTTACAGTGATAAGCTAATGCGGCGCTATCTCTACCTGAGATTATGTAAGGGCCTCTTCTTGTTGCGGCTGCATCAATTAAGATTTTATTTCTAGCTATAATTTCAGGAGAAGAATTTTCTTTCCATGTGACAGCCCCCAGCAAATCTTCTATAGACACTGGATGGTTAGTTCGTTTTGTTAATAAGACAATTTCCTCAGCAGAGCATAGCCCATTTTCATACTTTTTAATCAACACATCATATTTTAATGTGTTAACCAATACTTTATTAATTTTTTGTATCGTATCGCGGTCAAGGTATTCAATTGCCTTATCATATTCACCTTCCCTGATTCTTAATTTTGTTAAAGCTTTGATAGGTCTCTCAGAAAATGTTCTAGTTAAGCATGAAGAACTCAATGTTTTAATATAATCATTTTGTAAATGACTCATTTGTTGGGTAACATGCTGATTATCAAAGTCTTTGCCCAGTTCATTTTTTGCCTTCCGTAGTATATAAGCTCGATAAGCAACGAGGCATGCTGGGACAATTGTTATAATGGATAGGAAGCCGAGGACTATTTTTTTACCTAGCGTATCCCCATACCAAGCAGAAATATCTGTAATAGAGCGTAAGGTTAAAGATTTATCCTCAGTGCTTGTAAGCGCTGTTCCTTCAATTGCTGCCTGAGCGGCTTTGGTGTCAGGTTCACCCTGGACAGGATGTGCTGAGAGTGGTGCAAGACCTGGCTCTTCCGTCGATGATTTAGGTGATACTGGTGGTGTTGCTGGTGCTGACATAAAAGTCTTCTAATTTTTAACTGATAGTTATTAATCATTAAGCGATGTTTGCCTTATACTTACTAAGTGTAAACTGTTATTTTTAATTAAGCAACATAAATTGTTGAAAATGTTATAAAAATTATTATAAGCATAAATTATGGACAGAAATGGACTGTAGTGGACGGTAATGGACTGTAATGGACCATAATGGACAGTAGCTCTAGCAAGCCCACCTTGAACAGGGGACTTTTTTTCTCTTCAGATTTTTACGTATTAAATAATTACGTAATTAAGTATAATTAAGGAAAGGAGATGCAGATATGAGACATCAAAACATAACTTTTTCTATTCCTGATGATCTGAAAGCAAGTCTACTAGGACATGTGAGCTCCAGAGGAATGAGTCGTTTTATTTCAAGCGCCATTCGAAAGGCCTTGGAAGACGAAAAAAATCAGAAAGAAAAAGAGCTGGATGCAGCCTATGAAGCAGCGAACAAGGATTCTGATCGTTTAGAAACAATACAAGACTGGAGTGCAATCGATGATGTAAGTGATTTAGCTAACGATGAAGATTGGGATTGGTTAAGAAGCTCAAAGAAAAAGGAAAAAAAATAAAATATGGGTGATTATCCAAAAAGAGGGGATATTTATTGGATAAAATTGGATCCAACGATTGGAACTGAAATTCAAAAAACAAGACCCTGTTTAATATTGTCCAATAACTCTCAGAATAAACGAGGAGTTCGTGTAATTGCCGCGCCGATAACTAGTAAAGTAAAAACTATCTATCCTTTTGAGGCTAAAATAATCGTCAAAGATAAGGAATGTAAGGTCTTGTTAGATCAAATCAGGGCGTTGGATAAGCGAAGAATTGATTCTAGAATAGATTCGATTGATTCATATACGATGCGTGAAGTTGAAGAAGCCTTAAGAATAGCCTTAGCTTTATGATACTATTGATCATATCTATGGAGTCATGCGCGTTGTCATGAATTCATGTCTAACAAACGTTTCTAGCAAAAATCAAAAGTCGATGATCCAAACAACATAAACATCAAGCAGCAATTCCCACTAAAACATCTCTCTGTGATCTCTGTGGTAAAATCTTACAGAGATGTTTTAGCGAGAATTGCTGGCATCTTACCTTCCTTTTTGAAGAGACAATTTCCTTGACTACAAAGCTAGAAAAACTATAAGAATCAAAACAGAAAATGTAGTTCAGCGACCTTAATTCCTAGCGATGAAATATCGCATCAATCTCGTTCCGTGGGGAGAAAAAAATGAAGTCAGGACTTGTTATTCACAGATTAGCCCTTACATTGGCTATAGGCATTTTATCATTTATCTGCAATCCGGCCTATGCCCAAGACGCTGAAGACACAAAAGCAGGCGATACTAAAGCTAAAAACAAAAAGCCTAATATTCTAGTGATCATGGGCGATGACGTCGGTTGGTTCAACATCGGCGCCTACCACCGTGGTATCATGTCAGGTAAGACACCGAATATCGATAAACTCGCCAATGAGGGAATGCTGTTCACTGACTATTACGCCGAGGCGAGCTGTACAGCAGGTCGCGCTAACTTCATCACCGGTGAACTCCCCATACGCACTGGCTTAACTACTGTAGGCCAGGCTGGAGCTGACGTTGGTCTGCCAGATCAAGCATGCACGATTGCTACTGCCCTTAAGGAACTTGGTTACACAACCGGACAGTTCGGTAAGAACCACCTTGGTGACTTGAACAAGTATCTTCCGACAGTCCATGGCTTCGACGAATACTTCGGCTATCTATATCATCTCGATGCGATGTCGGATCCCTATTGGTTTGATTATCCCCAGGACTGGATTGACACAACCGGGCCACGCAATCTGGTGCATTGCTGGGCGAGCGATATCGATGATCCTACTGAACAACCGCGATGGGGTAAGATCGGAAAGCAAAAGATCGTGGATGAAGGTCCGCTAGCTCCATTTCCCGACATGAAGGATATGCAGAATTGGCAAGTAGGTCGTAAGGCAAAATACGACATGGAGACCTTTGACGACGTTCTTGTAAAGAGTTCCAACGAGTTCATGGATAAAGCTAAAGCAGATGGAAAGCCATTCTTTATCTGGCACAATACAACGCGCATGCACGTTTTCACATATCTCCCGCCCAAATATCAGAGGATGATGAATGCAACAAGCAATTACAACGTCGAAGAAGCCGGTATGGCTCAAATGGATGACAATATTGGCCAATTACTGAAGCACTTGGAAGATATTGGTGAGGCCGACAACACCATTGTGATCTTTACGACAGACAATGGTGCGGAAGTGTTTACCTGGCCCGATGGAGGTATGACCCCCTTTCGTGCCACAAAAGGTACAGTCTTTGAAGGCGGATTCCGGGTTCCTTGTATTGTCCGTTGGCCGGACCACATCAAGCCGGGCGCGGTAGAGAATGGAATTTTCTCTGGTCTTGATTGGTTCCCAACACTTGTGGCCGCCGCTGGCAATTCTGACATTACCGAGCAGTTGCTCAAAGGTGTCAAACTTGGTGACAGAACCTATAAAAATCACCTAGATGGATACAATCAGTTGGATCTGCTGTTGGGCAAAGGGCCGTCGGCGCGACATGAAATTTTCTATTTTGGAGGACCTCATCTCGGGGCCGTCCGTATCGATAATTTCAAGTATCAATTCTTTCAGCAGCCTTGGGGCTGGCCTGGAGAAAAGGTTACGACCGACATGCCCACCATTGTGAACTTGCGCCAAGATCCGTTTGAGCGAACACCTTCTACGCGCGGCGAAAGCACGAATAGCATGGGTGGGGGATATTTAAACGACTTCTATGCTCGTGAATTCTGGCGTTTTGTTACGGTCCAGAAGGAAGTTGGAAAGCTTGCATTAAC
The DNA here is from genome assembly GCA_013288825.1 of Chlamydiota bacterium. Lineage (GTDB taxonomy): Bacteria > Chlamydiota > Chlamydiia > Chlamydiales > Parachlamydiaceae > JABDBC01. Next base: position 554 of record JABDBC010000025.1, on the reverse strand, counting down.
GGCGATTGATTACCCGCCCATGCAATCGCCAGCATCATTTAATCTCTCAGCGATAAAGGCAAAGATTGATGAGATGATCAAACAACATGAAGGGCAGTAAAAACATTCATTTGGGCATTTAGACTTTTGAGTTGTACATAAATTGATCACTCAAGTAAAATGTTGGTAATATTAGATTAATTTTATGTGTCTAAAGTGGGATTTTAAGGCAAAATGGTTTGTTCAGCAGTTAATAGATGTCTAGACGCATGCTTTGACAGCTCTGTGAAGGAATCTCGATTTCGACGAGCTGCCTCATGTCTGCCAGTAGTTGGCTTTCCGATGGCGTTCTATAATCTTAATCAGAATACTAGGGCAAACAAAGTTATTGAAAAACGAATTAAGATATTAAATGATAGTATTAAAACTCTTAAGTTTGCTGTAAATAAGCACAATGATGACATTGTAGAGCGTGATACTTTAATAGAAAAAATCAAAAAGCTTACCCATCAAATAGAGATTAGTCAAGGTCAGCAGACCAAATCAGTTCAGCCAGATGAAAAAGCTACTCATGA
>JABDBC010000024.1 GCA_013288825.1 Chlamydiota bacterium | reverse complement strand
CAAATGGGACGACACTAGTAATGTATGAAAGCACCCCACTAATTCCTGATGCTGGCAGGTTCTGGCAGATCATTGATAAATATCGTGTGACTGTTTTCTATACTGCTCCGACCGCTATTCGGACCCTGATTAGCATAGGCAGTGAATTTCCAAGCAAATATAAACTAACTTCTTTGCGGATTTTGGGAACTGTTGGAGAGCCGATTGATCCCAAAGCATGGATGTGGTATCACGAGTCAATCGGGAAGGGACGTTGTCCGATTGTAGATACATGGTGGCAAACCGAGACTGGCGGTATTATGATCGCTCCCTTGCCTGGTTGCCATACATTAAAGCCTGGCAGTGTCAGCAAACCCTTCTTTGGGGTTGATCCTGTTGTGTTGCGGGACGATGGCACTCAATGCGATCCCGATGAAAGCGGTTCGTTGTGTATTCGAAAACCTTGGCCGGGAATCATGCAGACAATTTGGGGCGATCATGATTTCTTCATAAGAAATTACTTTTCCAAATTTAATGACATGTATTTCACTGGAGATGGCTCACATCTTGACTCCGATGGCGATATGTGGATATCAGGAAGGATTGATGACGTTGCAAATGTTTCTGGTCACCGCATTGCAACAGCTGAAGTTGAAGGAGCTTTGATCAGTCATAAGGATGTGGGCGAAGCAGCGGTGATTCCAATTCCAGATGATATAAAAGGGCAAGCCTTGTGTGCTTATGTTGTCCTCATTGATGGTGTAAAGGGAAGCGAACAGCTAAAAAAAGAGCTTGGAGAGTGTTTACGTAAACACATTGGTCCGATTGCTATCTTGAGCAAAATTCACTTTACAAAAGCGTTGCCAAAGACGAGATCAGGGAAGGTGATGCGGCGTATTTTGCGAAAAGTGGCTGAAGGGCGTGTGAATGAACTTGGGGATCTCAGCACGCTGGCAAATCCACAAATAATAGAAAATCTCTTGAAAGAGACATAATAAGCTCACCTCTTATTTGAAAAGGTCAGAATGAGTCCCAGTTCTTTCAAAAACGATATCCGTTGTTGTTTTGCAGTAGACTATCAACCAATCTGGTTCGATATGACACTCCCATCTATTATTAAAATTTCCTATAAGTTTATGATTGCAATGTTTGGGATCTAGTTTTTCTTCTTTTGCAAGCTTTTCAGCAATATCCAAGAACTTTTGAAGATCCTTACCTCTTCTTCCTTGGCGTTTCAACTCTCTTTTAAATTGAGTGCGGTATGAAATTGCGAGCATTATTTAATTCCCAGTTTATCGACGAAATCATTAAAGTCTTTGCATCGAACCAAACCATTACCCTCATCAGTATCCTTAAATGCCTTAAGGGTTTTTTCATTTGGCTCATTGAGTAGACGATCTCTTAGACAGCTAAGTACCAAGTCTTTTAAAGACATTCCGAAAAAAGCAGCCATAGCTTTGAGTTTTTTATGCTCATCGAAAGGCATGTCTATCGTCATTCTTGCATTTTCGCAATGATGTGCAGTCATAAATACCTCCTTTCCTTTAATATAACACAAATGTAAGTTTCTGTAAATATGATGCTTTGAAGTAAGACTATTGACGGTAAAGTAATTTCGTTATCTATCTACATAGAAAATCTTGACTTCCATGTATTTCTATGTAAATTTCCATGTTCAACATCCAAAAAGAGAGTGTTTCATGCTGGAAGAGCTCCCTGGTATAAGCTTACCAAAATGCAAGAAAGGCCACGGCAGCAACACAAGCTACTTTGCAGAGAGCATCAATAATTGCTTTTTTTGGAGGGCATTTCACACGACATCTATTTGCGAGAGCAGCTCGACGCTTACGGCATCGTTCCACATATTCCAAAGAGGGCTGATGCATGGATACATATTCGTCATGCAAAATGCATCCAATTTCGATTTGATCAGCCTTTCCCTCTAAATATTCTTCCACTTTTCCCATCACAACTTGCCATATATTGTGTTTACAAATTTCATCCAGTGTTAGCCATTGTGCAGAGTATTTCTTTTCTCTTTGGGCGATTTGTTTATGTATTTCATAACATTCTTTTTCTTTTTTCGTTAATTCATCAGGGATTGGTTTGGACAATTTATGATAAATTGTCTCCATGGAACCATAAAAAGAGTTTTTGCGAAACGTAACGACATTGAATTTTTCACTAAGCACGAATCCTTGACTTAGATAGAATGGATGAGATATCCCAGTGGCTTCATCTACCCTTAAAAGGCCACCATGTGAAACTTCACATGATTTTCTTGCGGCTTCGATCAAGGCTGTTCCAACATATTTGACATCAGAATAATTCCTGAATGTGAAAATATTGTTTTCTTTCAAAGTTAAATGACCTAGAACTTTTCCTTTTGAGTCATAGGCTCTGAATGTATCATTTTTCCTGTAATCATCAGCTGTGGAATGAGTATGTTCGATTTTCATCATTTGCATTAACCGGCGTAATTAAGGCTTTCCCACTTTTTCACATGATCGAGGACAGCCTCTTTTGTTGGATGACTTTTTAGAAAGTCTAGAGATTCTTTTTGAGTGCTCAAGTGGGCAATCTTGGCTAGAAGATGGAGATGTCGTTTATCATCACAAGCAAACAGGAAAAATAGAGTGTGAACGGGAAGGCCGTCCAAGGCACCGTATACTAATGGTTGCTTCGGGAAAACCAGCGTGACAATATCATAATGAGAGCCTAATAGAAAATCGCGTGTGTGGGGGATTCCAATGCCGTTATTAAGAGCTGTAGGTTGCAGGTGTTCGCGATCTAGCAGGAGGTCTGTCAAGACATCTGCATCGAGGCCTATTTCTGGGGAGATAGCCTTCATGGTAGCTCTGATGACCTCTTCTTTGGTTTCTCCGGGAATATTGGACAGCACATTGCCTCTGTGGATGGCTCGATAAAGGCTAAATTGCTTGCTGCCTAATAAGTGAGACCCTTCTTTATTTTCCTTATGGTCACTATGGCCCTGAAGAACCTCTGTGTGGTCACGCTTATGGTTGAAGACCCAATCTTCGATTTCAGTACGGCTGAAGCGGTACTGTTGATTAAGTTTATAGGCGGGGATTTTCTCTTCAGATAGCCAACGATGGATCGTTGATTCTGAAACATTAAGAAGTTCTGCTACATCTTTGACTTGAAGATCCATATAACATTCCTCCTATCTAGAAAGTGCTGAAAAGTTCAATTATATCATGACTGGAATTCAGTGTTAATATTTTTTTTCGTAGTTCCTCTTCTTTGAGGCAAATTGTAAGGGAGGACAGTATTTGTAAATATTCAGTTTGTTTAGTATCGGGTCCGCAAATCAAGAAAATAAGTCGAACGAGAGAACCATCTATCGATTGCCAATGCACACCTTTCGAAAGAACACCAACTGTAATAAAAAACTCCTCATAACCTGGGAGTTTGGCGTGGGGAATTGCCACGCCCATGCCAATCGCTGTAGATACAATTTGTTCTCTATCCAAAATTGCCTGATAAAAAGTGTGTCTGTTTTTTAGTCTGCCGGCGCGATCGAGATGATCGATCATTGAGGCGAGGGCTTCCTCGCGGGTTGCTGCATCTATGAAGAAAATAAGATTAGGGTCAAGATAGCTTGAAATATTTTTCATAGTTAACATTTGGATGTTTGAAATGTCTTTTGCGGTTGCTTTTGTGGTTGTAAGATCCCTGTGTGGCCAAAGCCCCCTGCACCGCGCTCTGTCGATTCAAGTGTTTCAGTTGGGACAAAGTTGGCTTGAACTACTGGGGCTAGTACAAATTGAGCTATTCTCATCCCTGGTTGAATGACAAAGGGGATTTTACCGTGGTTGATGATGATGACTCCAACCTCACCTCTGTAGTCCGCATCGATGGTTCCTGGAGTATTCAAGACGGTGATTTGATTCTTCAAGGCAAGGCCGCTGCGAGGGCGGATTTGGATCTCATAGCCTGGGGGAATTGACAGTCGAATGCCTGTTGGAACGAGTGTGGAGGTGCCCGGTTCTACAATGATTTCTTTTTGAATATGTGCCTTCACGTCGGCCCCTGAAGCACCAATAGAGGCGTAGGATGGCATGCAAGCCTCATTCTCGATTATGATGGGGAGGTCTATTTGTTCATGTGACATAAAAAAAACTCACTGGTTAATTTATAGTTTCCGTCTGTTCCCACACCTGCGGTTTTCGCTCGCAGGCTCGCGGAAACCTTAGGTGTGGGCTACAAAAAGAGAGAAAAAAGAGCAAAAATGAGAAATTGTTATGTCTCCAACCAATAATATCGACACTTGCCTCGGATTGCCACACACATTGGGCGGTACATCACCTAATCTTATTTCCTTGCGATTCCTACGGAAACTTCAGCTTCGAGTTCTGTCAAAGTTTTTGTGCTATGCGTGAGAAATGCAATTAGTTCCTTCAATTTATCTTTCAATTCTGACCGATTGACTATGGCATCGATCATCCCATGTTTTAATAGAAATTCCGATTCCTGAGCTCCTGGGGGCAACTGTTGGCCGATTGTTTGTTCTATGACGCGCGGACCTGCAAAGCAGATGAGGGCATTGGGTTCCGCAATGACAATATCGCCAAGTGAAGCAAAAGAAGCTGTGACCCCTCCAGTTGTAGGATTCGTTAACACAGAGATATAGGGGACTTTTGCTTCATGCAGCTTTGCAAGGGCGGCGGATGTTTTTGCCATTTGCATGAGAGAAAGGATCGATTCTTGCATGCGAGCTCCGCCAGAAGTGGAAACGATGACGAGAGGGAGCTTATTTTTAAGAGCATGTTCGATCAATCTTGTCAGGCGTTCCCCCACGACAGATCCCATGGAGCCCCCCATAAAATTGAAATCCAGGACTCCAATTGCGAGAGGTAGGGTATGAATTTTGCAGATTCCGACGATAACAGCTTCATTGTGACCTGATTTCTCCCGTGCGCTTGCTAATCTTTCGGGATAAGATTGAGTATCAACAAATTGTAAGGCGTCAACAGGTTGAAGGTCGCCGTAGAGTTCTTGGAATGTATCGGGATCGGCCAGGCTTTTGATCCGTTCGTCAGCAGAGAGGCGATAGTGGTAATCGCATTTGGGGCAGCAGTTACCATGTTGTTGGAGTTCATTAACATGGATTAGTTCACTGCAGTGAGTGCACTTCAGCCATCCGCTAAAACCATCTTTTTTGGTGGTTTGCGTCTTGATTTTAGGTTTATCTCGTGAAAACAATCCCATATCACACTCTTTAGTTAATCATAAGATGGATTATATGCCTTTGCAAAAATATTCACAAGGAAGGAGAGCTTATCACAAAAAGAAGTCTGTATTTTTGCAAAGGGTAGGGACAAATTATCTCATATAACTTTACTGCAAATGTTAAAATGTGTTAATATTAAAGAAAAGGAGGTACCTATGAGACAACAACTACATACGCCAAGTCGGTTAAACTTCGAGTTTCCAGAAGATGCACGCAAGCACCTAAAAATACAGGCCATTAGATTAGGAGTAAGCGTACGTGAATTAGCAACTCAAGCAATTTTGGAAAAACTTGAAGCCCTAGAATTGCAAGATGACACCGAAGCTGCAGAAAGAGCATGGGAACGACATGTTGCCAAAGGGAGCAAAACAATTTCCCATGAAGAGATGATGAAAAAAGTAGGATGGGATGAGCTATAAGATTGACTATGACATTGACTTAGATGAAGCATTAAAAAAAGTGCCTAAACGGGATGCAAAATCCGTTAAAGAAAAAATAGAAAATCTAGCTGAAGATCCAAGACCACATGGATCAATCAAGCTATCTGGAAAGGAATTATATCGAATCCGATATGGTAATTATCGGATTCTATATAAAATCTTTGACGATAGGTTGGTCGTGTTGATTTTAGATGTAGATGGTAGAAAAGATGTTTACAAAAAGAATAAAATGAGTAAATGGGCATAGACTGTAATGGACCATAGTGGACGGTAATGGACGATACTCTATCGTCCATTACCGTCCACTGCGGTCCATTACAGTCCATTACCGTCCATGTCCATTTACTTTCCCCGAGGGCGGCACAAGACAAATTGGTTGATTGCTATTTCTTTGCGCGGTCAAATCTGTCTGCAACGTTTTTCCAGTTAACAATTTGCCAAATGTTTTTCACATAATCAGCTCGAACATTTTTGTATTGCAGATAGTAGGCATGTTCCCAAACATCGATTCCTAGCAAAGGCGTTAATCCTTTAGTGCTAAGGGGATCTTGGTTGTCGCAGGTGGCAATTTCTAGGCGATTTTTGGATTTATTATATCCTAACCATGCCCAGCCTGAACCTTGAATGGCGACAGCTTTTGCGCTGATTTGCTCAATAAATTTTTCCAAGCTCTCAAATTCTGTGCTAATTGCTTTTGCCAATTCGCCATTAGGTGGTGTGCCTCCACCAGCATTCTTTGGAGCAAGATTTGTCCAGAATATGCTGTGATTAACATGGCCACCGCCATTGAATTTAATCGCAGATTGGAGGGCGACCATAGCTGCGACGTCATTATTTTTCTCAGCTACTTCATACTGTTCTAAAGCTTTATTGAGATTCGTGACATAGGCTTGATGGTGTTTATTATAATGGAGCGTCATGATTTCGCCACTGATGACAGGTTCGAGGGCGTCTAAACTATAAGGCAATTGGGGAAGTTGATATTGATAAGCCATAAAGAATCTCCTTGGTAAAACGCTTATGGTACAAAATTAGGTCTCTTTGAGCAAGGAAAAGAACATGAGAAGCCACAGAATGTGCAGGCAGGTGCAACAGGCCAGGGAAGGAAATATCTTCGTAGAAAAGTGACAGGATATGCAGGATCGCAAGCGGCAGGATATGAAGGATAGCGAGCATCCTCTTGTAACTCAAAAGAATTTCCAAAGAAGTTAAGGCCGGGAGGCCTTAACTTCTTTGGAAATTCTTTGAATATTAAGAGGGTGCTTAATATCCTTCATATCCTGCCGCTTGCGATCCTGCATATCCTGTCACTTTTCTACGAAGATGTTTCCTTCCCTAGCCTGTTGCACACATGCCTACACATTCTGTTGCATCATTGTTGCTTGTTTACATTAAGCTTTGAAGTGCCTCCAAGGTATTTCTGCAGCACTTGTGGAATATTCACTGAACCATCGGGATTCTGATTATTCTCCAAAATGCCTACCATCAGGCGCGATGTCGCAAGGCCTGAGCCATTCAAAGTATGTACGAACTCTGTTTTTCCCTCACTGTTTCTGAAGCGTATCTGGGAGCGGCGAGATTGATAATCTGTACAATTAGAAACTGAAGAAACTTCATAATACCGGTTTTGTCCGGGCAGCCAAACCTCGATATCTACGGTGCGAGCGGCTGCGAACGACATATCGCCCGTTACAAGCAGCACATTGCGATAGTGAAGATCTAATCCCTGCAAAATTTCTTCGGCACTTGCCAACATCTGTTCAAACATTGCTGGGCTTTCACTTGGCTTGGTAAAGCAAAACATCTCCACTTTGTTGAACTGGTGCATCCGAATCAGACCCCGTTCTTGAGATCCTGCCGCGCCTGCTTCTCGTCTGAAACAAGGTGTGTAGGCGGCATACTTTATCGGAAGTTCTTCTTCGGACAAAATTTCATCGTAGTGTAGTCCTGTAAGGGGGATTTCTGCCGTAGGGATTAAGTAGAGTGAATAGTCCTCGTCGCGTATCTTAAACACTTGTTTTTCGAATTTTGGCAGCTGCCCTGCTCCAAACATGATCTCTTCTCGCACTAATGCAGGGGGCATCATTTGAGTGAATCCATTTTTCACTTGGATTTCCATCATATAATTGATCAAGGCCCATTCTAAGCGAGCCCCCATTCCACAATAAATAGGCCACCCTGTTCCTGATATCTTTGCACCGCGCTTGAAATCAAACAGATGCAACTTCTCATTGAGTTCCACGTGGTTCTTAAAGGGGAAATTAAATTGGGGTTTTTGCTTGAATTCTTTGATGACAACATTGTCTTTCGGATCTTGCGATATATGAATATCATCCATTGGAAGATTAGGTAAAGAAGCTAAGTTGTGGGTAAACTGCTCTTCTAAAGGTCCTAATCGGTGATCCAACTGATGAATTTGCTCAGCCATTCCGGAAACTTGATCCATCAATTCTTTTGAATCAAGTCCTTTGCGTTTCATTTCACCAATTTTTGCAGAGATCTCGTTGCGTGTAGATTTGAGCTGCTCAACTTTAGTTTTAATTTCCCGAATTTCGTGATCAAGCTTAACAACTAAAGATACATCTGCACTTGGTTCTTTGGTTTTTAATTTTTTTTCAACTGCTGCAGAGTCTTTGCGGATCAACTTAATGTCTATCATATTACGTTCCCTTTAAGAAAAGAGCCTCAGGAGGTCATTATAGGTTGCATAAATAAAGAAAATAATTAGCAGCGCAGCAAATGGGATGATGATTTTTTCTAACATCTTTGGCTGCATGCGACGTCCTGTGAGCATCTCTGCTAGGCAGATTACAATCGTGCCCCCATCGAGTACAGGAATTGGCAATAAGTTTAGGATCCCAAGATTAAGACTGATGGCTCCAAGCCAATAGAGAGCTTCTTTGATGCTGCCCATAGAGCTATCATGGACCATTTGAACGATGCCAATAGGCCCTGCCATCCATTTTGGACTGAATGTTCCTGAAACGAGTGCGACGAGGGTGCGCCAGATCTCTTCAAAAACGTTGATAAAGAGAGCAAAAGGGGATGGATTGTAGTCCACTTTTTCATCTTGTACTCTTGGCAATCCTAGCAAGAGTCTATTCTCTTGTTTTTCCCATAGTTTGAGGGCCTGGCTTCGTTTGTCGGGATCTTCGATGGCTGTGACAGCTTTGCGTTGGGCTTGAGCTTCTAAGCTTATCTGTGCTTGTCTTTCAGGAGATTGGCTGAACTCCATGCGTGTTTTTGGGTGAATGACAGGTAAAAGCACATATTTCCCTTGGCGTGTGATAGGAGTTGATGTGCCGATTCCGTTGATAATGGCCTGAAGGTCAATGGGATTTATGCGACTGTCAAAGTTTGCATCTGCTTGTGTCCACGATTCTTCATTTGTTGCTTCCCCATTTCTTTCTAAAATGACGAGAGCTCCATAGTTTTGGATGTTTGACAGCAGTTCGTGGGCATGTTTTATGGGCTTCCCGTTGACGGCGATGATTCTATCTCCGACTTGTAAAGGGGAATCATAAGGAGAATAAATCATTGAGGGGAATATTTCGGCCTGTTTTTCTTTATCGATAAATTTTAAGGGGCCATCCACAACTGCATCGTTGGATAGATTGTAAGGGATTGCGTAGAGATTTTGAATTTTCTGGCCTTGCAAATCGGCTGCAAATTGCCAATCAGTCAATTCTTCCCTGAATAATGGATCGGGCCGCAATTCTTGCACTTTGAGCCGTGGAACACGTCTTAAAAAGGTTTGTCTATCTCGTTTTACTGTTAAAAGGACATCATTGCCGCTCAATAAATAGTTAAGTTGCTGGAGTGAAAAAATGGGCTCGCCATTCACCCAAAAAATGCGATCTCCATATTGTATCCCGCTATCGGTTAATGGAGAGCCTTCTGGCAAGGGGTTTTCTTTGCCATCCGGAAGTTTTTTATAGGTAATATAAGTGGCAGGATGTGTAATTCCTGATGTCGATCTGTCGATGCCGTGTTCATAAGCTTCTGGATAAGGATAAATGTTGACGGTGTATTCATAGGGGGTTTTCTTTTTTGAGAAATAGTCGACTTTAAATCCCTTTACTTTAAGAGGGCCTTCGGAAGTCATTGGAACATAGAAGTGGTCTTTAGCACCTTGAAAGGGATGATCATCATACATCGTGATCTCGTCGCCGGGTCGGATTCCATGCGCATATAATTCAGAGTTTGTGTCAACCCAACCGATCTTTTTGGTATATTCTCCAAAAGATTTTACCCGTCCGCCAAGGCTCCACAAAAGGGTGAATGCAACGAGGGCGAATACGATATTCACGAGTGGACCCATTAAGGCCACTTTAATTCGGTCTATAGGTTTTTTGCCGAAAAATCCATCGGGGATATCGTAGGGATTTTTATCGGCTTCGAGTTCGGAGCCGGCAATTTTGACAAAGCCTCCGAAAAGAAGCCAGCCGATTTGCCACTTTACATCCTGATACATCCAGGAGCAGAGGGGCTTGCCAAAACCGATGGAGAAGGTCTCCACGCGCATCCCAACGCGACGTGCCATAAAATAGTGGCCGAGTTCGTGAATAAAAATCAAAAAGCCCAAGCCAAAGATGGCAAGGAAAACATAAAGAAGGCTGATAAACATATCTCTCACATGTGTTATTTGAAATACCATTATTATAGCAAAGATTGAACTGTAATGCTATAGAGATTTAATCAATCGAGACTAAAGAGAGGAGAATCCATGTCAAAATGTCTATCTGCTTTATCCATCCCCCCAGATGCCACCCGTACACTTTATTGTATGAACCAAGCTAAAACACATGCTGGGAGTGATTCTTGTGGAACACGCTATTTCAAGCCAAAGATTTACGCATTAGCTGTCATAGTCTTGAGCATGGCTAATATTCCTTTATATGTTCTGAAGGGAGTTGGGGAATCGATTTCGCGATTCAGCAATGTTAGTAAGGATGAATCTTTCAAAGCAATTAAGGCATTAGGAACAAATCTATGGTATGCCTTGAAAAGCCTTTTGATCGTGGCAGCTCTTGTTGTCTTACTTATCGTCAGTTTTTTTGCTCCTTCAGTATTTAAATGCTGGCCTGACACGATCGACTCAAAGCAAAAAAAACAAGAACAAGCAAAAATAATGCCTTTGCAAGGAGCTGAAAAGGAACAAATAAGAGTGACCGAAATATCTGATGGGTTAACAAAAATTTCTTTGTTAGAGCGTGAATTGGAGAAAGAGAAAAAATTTAAACAAGAGCAAGTTTCATTTCTAGAAACTCGATTACTGCAAGTGTTAAAGGAGCAGGAAGATTTGGAGTCAGCACATGCAAAAGTGCTCAAACAAACATCTGAAGAGATACAAAAGCAAAATGATGTGATTGATGCCCTTAGTCAAAAGATCCTCACTCTTGAGCAGACTGTTGTGTCTCATCGGGAAACCAGTTCCGACACAGCAGAGGTGTCTATGAAATCTAAAATAACCATGACTCACTTGCAAAGCCGACTTGATCAAATATTAAAAGAAAAATCGGATATCGAAATTGCTTATAATGAACTAATGACAAAAGGAGCAGAAGAAAGGGAAAAACTCATTTCTGAAATCAGAAAGTTTACTGAAGCCCTAAAAGCCAGAGACTCCATGCTATTAGGAAAAGATAATGAGATTGGAAAATATAGCGCAAGGCTTCTAACAGTGGAAAAAGAAAAGGCAGAATTGCAAGAGAAAATTAATAAGCTACAAGCAAGACTTTTGGAACAAGTAACCATGAATGAAAAATTAATCTATGGATCGGATAAAGAAGTTGAAGCAATCAAATTCACTGCTCAGATCAAAAGAGATCAAAGAAGGCTATCACTTAATCGCAGGATGGGCTCAGGATTGGGTTCCTCGGCATCTTTGTCTAAACAATCGCTCCGAGGAATTGTTGATAAGGAAAGGAGATCTTCAAGAACTCTTACACAACAACCAACGGTTCTCCATCCCCATTCAGTATATCCCACATCTCATAAAAAGCATGTTGAACAACCAACGGCATGGCAACTTCAATGTTTGCATGATCTTGAAGCTTATCGAGCAGGAAGAATCGGTGTAACCTCTCCTAGAGGCTCAGGAGAGAAGCCTAAAGTCGCATCATAGGGAATCTAAACCTTAACATTTATCAACTGTGCAATTTCTGTATCAGCTAAATTGGTCATTGCTTTGATCTCTTCTATAGAAGCGTTCTTACTAAGCATATTTCGAGCTACCTTCAGCATGGCATTTTTTTCACCATTTTTTTTCACCTTCAGCATAGCTTGTAGCAAGTCGATACTCAAGGATCACTCTTTCATCAAGAGCTCGTTTTGTCTCTTGTTGATAAGTATTTAATTCTTCTTCAGTCCAATAGTATTGGTCTGTTCCAAATATCTTCTTGAAAGCAAAATCATTTTTGGGATCTAAAAACTTTTCTACTGTCATAATAACTCCTCAAATCATTCTTAGGGATCGTCAAAAAATAACCTATACAACTCCATAGGAGTTGTATAGGTTATTTTTTGACGATCCCTTAGGCATAAGAAATATGTCAAAGCTGCCGCCATAATTTTATCATAAGCGATAGGTGTGCACAAGAAATATATCAGAACGGCTTAAAAAGGCATTCTTCGGCGGGGGGAATGTTCTGAATAGCTGCCAAGTAAAATATATTTCTTTCGCTTTGACTCCATTGCATCTGTTTGATATACAGAATAATTTAATCAATATTCAAGGAAACGATCATGCAAAAATCTTATGAAGCCCTTTTTCCTGGAGTGCGCGTGCTGTTGGTCGAAGACTACACTCTCAATCGAGAGCTTACGACAGACATTTTGCATCATATGGGATGCGTTGTAGACAGCGCAGTGACAGGCTTAGACGCCCTTGATCAATATAAGAAGAAGGAATACGACTTAATTTTATTAGATATTCTCATTCCACATAAAAATGGTTTGGAAGTTGCGCAAGAGATTCGGGAGATGGAAGGAACTAAAAAACACACCCTCATCATAGCTTTGACAGCCAGTCTGAGCGTAAATGGAAAAGAAATATGTGCCAAGGCAGGGATTGACGAGTATCTTTCAAAGCCTTTACAAAAAGACAAGCTCGTTGCTTATATACAACAGCATTTAAAGAAATAGCCATATGAAATCAAAATTTCTATCTCTCTTGCAGTTGTTGATTATATTTGGTTCCCTTGCGGCAGAAAGTTCCCCAGAATTTGAGAAATGGGTTGTTTATTATGGCAAGGAGGGCTCTTTTCAAACTTTTCAACCCTATTCTATGATTGTTTTTGACAATGATGAACACCCCTTCCTCCAAGGATTTATTGAAGAGCAGAAAATGCTTCTTGGGTATCTGAGCGTTGGGGAAGTGGAATCTTTCAGATATTACTTTCAAGAAGTCAAACAACAAGGTTTGCTGCAAGGGCAGAATAAAACCTTTACTGAGAGTGAATTTGTTGACTTGAGAGATCCCAGATGGGCAAAGAGGATCATCGAGGAACTAATTCCGTCGATTTTACAACAGGGCTTTCAAGGGGTCTTTCTGGACACACTTGACAATGCTATTTATCTTGAGGAAATAGATCCCAAGAAATTTCATGGCATGAAAAAAGCCGCTATTGAGCTGATTCAGGGGATTCGTTTGCACTATCCTCATATTAAAATCATGGTAAATCGCGCTTATCAACTATTGACAGCTGTTGGGGGTGAAATCGATATGGTTTTAGCAGAAGGATTATATTCCCAATATGATTTTAAAACAGGAAAATATAAGGTAAACAATTCCAAAGAACATGAGCAAGATGTGGCTTTTCTCAAGGAGTTACAGAAAAAATTTCCTTCTTTGCAGATATTTACACTCGATTTTTGGAATCCAACCGATAAGGAAATGATAAAGAAAATATATACTTTAGAGCGCGGTAATGGATTTATACCTTATGTCTCTACAATAGGTCTTACAGATATTATTGCAGAGCCCCAATGATGTGGAGTAGGAACGTCCTAGCTACTCCTGTCGCCGCATTCGCGGCTCGATATGTTGATCGGATCTACCCCATGCTGACGCATGGGGCTACATGCTGCCACCGCATTCGCGGTTGTGGACCGCAAAAATCGCGAATGCGGTGGAAGCATGTAGCCCTATGCGTTAGCATGGGGTAGATCCAATTAACATATCGAGCCGCGAATGCGGCGACAGGGGCTAAAATGACACGAAGGAAATGACGTGAATTATCAGGTTTTGGCACTCTTCTTATTGATTTTCACAGGAGTGCCGTTGGCTGCAGCGGACAAAATGCCACGGACAATCATTGTAATTTCAGATGAAAGCACAGACGCAATTCTCGTGCCTGAGATGCCTTTGAATCACCTCGGTTTTAAAGTACAAGCTTATAATCTTAACCAGAAATTCCCAGAAAGTATCGATTTAGACGACGTCGCTGGCATTCTAACGTGGATCAGTAAGCCCAACGATTTTCCTTCCAACATAGAAATAGCCAGGAAGTGGGTGCTGGAGTGTCTGAAAAAGAACAAAAGGGTGGTTATTTGGGATCAGCCTCCATGGTCATTGCAAGGGGATGAGTCTCAAAAAATCTGGGACAAGCTGGGTTTTGTCATTCAAGATAACTGGGTTCTTGAGACGTCTAAAACAGAGATTAGCTTCATCGATCGGAGCATGATGGAGTTTGAGCGGCGGTTTGAAGGCGTCATGCCTATGTATGAGAAGATTTCGATCTCAAATGAAAAGGCCGTACCGCATCTCATTTTACTTAATAATCAGGATGATCGTCAATCCACAGTTGTATTTACGACACCTTGGGGAGGATATGCCTCTGCGGACTATGGTTTTTACATAGATGGACCTCATGAGGCATGGTACGTCAACCCTTTTAAATTCTTTCGCTTAGCTTTCGGTGTTGCTGATCAACCCATTCCAGACACGACGACAGTAGCTGGAAAGAGGATTTATTTCAGCCAAATTGACGGTGATGGTTGGAATAATCAATCCCTAGTGCCGCTTAAAACTGAAGAAGGTCCACTTTCATCCAGTCTTTTCTTACATGAGATTGTGCAAAAATATCCAGAGCTTCCCGTTACTGTGGGTCCTATTGCCGCAGAGATCGATCTGGGCTGGTTTGGCACTGAAAGAAGTAGGCAAGTAGCAAAAAATCTCTTTTTGCAACCGAATGTTGAAATAGGGTGCCATACCTTTTCACATCCGTATGACTGGGGTTTCTTTAATGATTACAAGCCGGAAAATGAAGTGCCCTATTTAAAGTATTATCCTAAAAGGCGCGGAGATTCATACGTTTATCCAAGCCAAAAGATGTTAGATGAAGGTAAAGAATATATCACTTCCCACCCAAAGACGATTAAGCAGCTTATTGACCCTGATTTTGTGACTCCGCGAGCCTTTGCTGTTAAGCCTTTTGATCTAAATATGGAAGTGTTGGGGGCAATTAAAGAGGTTAACGAGCTAGCTCCCAAGGCAAAAGAGGTCGAAGTCTATCAATGGTCTGGCAATGCATTAGTACCTGCAAAGGCCATTGCCCTTACACAACAAGCGGGTGTTTACAACATCAATGGCCCCATGTTCCGTCTAGACAACTCCTACAACTCGTATGCTTGGTTGACAGCTAATGGTACTCTTGTCGATCATTCTAAGTTACAAGTCTACAGTTCCGCGTCAAATGAGATCCCATTTACGTCGAGCTGGACCAATGATTTTTATGGTTTTGCCTTAGTTGTAGACACTTTCAAACGAACTGAATGTCCTATTAGAGTGAAACCGATAAATCTTTATTACCATATTTTTTCAGCCGAAAAATATCCAAGCCTAAATGCTGTTCAAGGCAATCTTGAATTCATTAAAACGCAAGATATCATCCCCATAAAAACAAGTCAGTACTGCTCAATCGTCGAAGGTTTTTATTCCACTCAGATTGAACAAACTGCTTCAAGGACATGGAAGATTGCCAACCGGAAAGGGCTTCAAACATTCCGTTTTGACAATGCTACTCTCCTATGTGTCGATTTTTCAAAATCTAAAGGTGTCATAGGACAATGCCGTTTACAGGGAAGCTTATACGTCTTTTTGGATTCTGAGTTTCAAACTCCAGAGATAACAATAAAAGATTCCCCTCAATACTATAGGGAGCCGCTTGAGGAAACTGCCTACCTCATCAATAGCACCTGGAACGTATGGGGATTAGATAGCACAGTTACAAACCAACTTTCTTTTAAGACTCAAGGGTACGGTCAAGGGAAAATGGTTTGGCAAATGACAGCTCCCTTTCAAGATGTGACTCTCAGTATTGGTGACAATGAGAAATCTATTTCTCTTAAAGCGGATGAATATGGAAAACTGAAAATCGAATTGGATGATGCCATGTTGACCCCTATTGTGATCCACATAAGGATGGCTCCATGACAAGGTGGTCATACTATTTCATTCTCTTCATTTTGATAGCCACAGGGATAGTTCTTGCTTTTGTCGTCATCCCGACCAAAAGAGAATATGCAGATGCTTTATTGCAGGATCATCAGTACTCGGAAGCGTACAGAGCATATTTGAAACTATATGAAAGCGGTGACAGATCATTATCTACGATTTCGACACTTTCAGAATTGGCACTTGATAAAGCGAAAATTAAGGACGCCGTAGGATGGTTTGAGAAATTAGTTGAGGAGGATCCAAATAATCTTGAACTGCGGACTCGACTGGGAGATCTTTACTACAAGACAAACAGACCCTATCTTTATTTGCTAAATCTCGAAACGATCTTTGATATTCACCCCACCCTGGAGAATCTTGCCAAGCAGAGAGTGTTGTTTAAGTACTATAATGACCCGCAAAAAGAGATTGAAGTTTTACAGAAAATTATTGTGTGGCATTCAAATGTACACGAGCCAACTCCATTCGGAGGTTCCATACTAAATCAAGATCAAGCTGGGGTTCCCAATCTTCAAGATGAATATGTAGAACTCATAGCTCTATATGCCTCTCAGGGTAATTTTGAGAAAGCCCTAGAGACTGTTAATGCATTATTAGATCGCTATCCAATTTCTAGTTTAAAACCACATATTGTTGTTTATGTGGTCCAAATACTCGTTAACAATGAAGCTGGAGAAAAGGCTTATGATATTGCCCTGAGTTATGCTAAAGATCGCACTGATGTCTCAATATTAGATGATTTTGTATCGATCTTCTCAGCGAAAGGGATGTATCAGCAAGCGCTCAGATTGATAGATTCCATTGGAGATAGGGTATACAGCGAGCCTCTTCTATTGCAAAATCGGTTTTATCTTTTATGGGAAGAAGGGGATAGTGCCAAAGCATATCAATATTTGAAATCGCTCTACCTTCGAAAAAATCTTCCGGAGAGCCTAGTAGGCAACTTTGTGCTATTGTCTCTAAGCTTTGAAAAAAATGTTTCACTAGCTATAGAAGCACTGCAAAGTTGTTCTGTTGAACAAATTGACTTCACAACTTTAATCGAAATTTATAAGTCTGCTATTGAGCTTCAAGAACCTGAGATTGCAAAGATTTTGGATCGGAAATTGACTCAGAAACAAAAAGAAGGAAAATGGTACCCCATCGCTCTTGCAATTGTAGTTGGATCTCTTTCAGAAGAGCAATTGTTACAAAAGCTTATCTATACACCCTTGACCAATATCGAAAAAGTTTCTCTGGCTGAACTAGCGTTTGGAAAGCCGTACATAGCCCTGAGCAAGCGTTTGATACAAAATGTGAGTTCTGTTCAAGAGCTTAATAGGGATCTAATACATGACTTTGTCGTCTTGAGTGTGCAATTAGATCTAGTAAAAGAAGCAGCAGCTCTAATCGATGAACAAATAGCTTCATTACCACTGCAGTCATCTCGTTTGGAATATGCAAAAATCTTACTAGATACTGCTGAAGGAAAGAATCAAGAAGTACATGAGTGGCTTAAAAATAAAAAAGGCCTCACACCACCTATTGTCAGGGAACTTTATGAAATTGCAGAGCTTGAACACCATACTGTTTTAGCCCTCGAATTGGCTGAAAAGTTAGTCGAGTTAGAACCATCTTTAATTAATCAGAGAATATTAGCCGCAGCTTACTTAAATAATGGAGAAGTTGATAAGGCTGTTCCTATCATCGACCTATTAGTTCGCAATCAGGTTAATGTGGGTGATCTCTATCTGATTCTCATTCAAGATGCAGCCAAACAAGGGAAATTAGACCAACCCAAATATCACCTTATCTTCTTGGGAATTCTTGCAGACGACACCCTTTCAGCTAAAGCCAAACGCGATCTCGCTTATCAATTGGTGGACGATAAACGGGAAAAAGAGGCGGCAGAAATATTCCTATCATTGGCAAATAATAAGCCTATTGATGATCCAGACGTTCAAATGCTTCTGTTCCTTTGGGAAAAGAAATTAGATGAGCCTCGCATTGCATGGATATATGCTAGGTTCGAAGCTGCTGACGAAGCTGAAAAAGCCAAATGGCTGCAGTATCTGCTCGACGTGGAACATCCTGAGTTGGCGGCCCGCTGGTCTAAACCTTATTATCAAACCAATATTCGGATGGCCTTCATCTATCTGCAAGCGCTTGAAGTCTTGAAACAAAAAGAGAGCATTCGACAGGCCATTGTAGTGCTCATTCAACAGAAGCAAGATGAGAAATTATTAAAGAAATTCGGTAAGATTGCCCGAGAAAATGATTTAAAGGATCTTGCCATCGACATTTACGAAATGTTGTTTGCAAGAAACCCTGATGATCAATTTGTTTTGAGGACCCTTGGAGTGCTTTATTTTGATGAAAGTGCCTATTCTCGCGCCCGCAATTATTGGGGAGCTTATATAGCGCTCTATCCTGGAGACTATAAGAGCTATTTTTATTACGGAGAAATTTTGCTGCAATGCGATCGGGATAAGTCGATGGGACGTACTTTCTTGTTATATTCGCTCTCATTGATTCAAGCAATGGATGAACCCACTTTCGAGGCATGCAAGACCCTTGCCAAAATTCTAGTCGATTTAGAGTATGACTGTCAGGCCATCGCATTGTATGAAATGTTGCTAGATCAATATCCTGGAAACTTAAGTTTGCGTGAAGAATTTGCCTCTTACCTAAATGATTTTGGGCTGTTAGAACTAGCCCGTGAAGTCTTGAACGCACAGCCGATTTCCTTAGATGAATCAGATACAGAAATCCAGCTACAGTTGGACATGGATCGGATTTTCTGGTTTAAAAATGAGATCAATTTGGAGATAGCAATTTATCTGGGTGAAGAAATACAAAGAGTTTTCCCAGAAAGCGCTCGCGTATATGCCACATTGGCAGATGTTGAGCATGAAATCGGTCGTTGGCATCGAGCAGTACGCTATTTAGATTACTCCATTTGCCTTAAACCCCTTAATGAATCTTTCCAAAAAACAAGAAGAGAAATTCTCAATGAACACCTTTCTCTGGCTGGATTCGAAAGCGAATACAGGCGTACAGGCCACTTACAGGTTGATTATATCAATAGACTCAATGCTTTAACCCACGTCACCAGGCGTACAAGACTGTTGACAAACATAGAAGAGGATCATTTAGTCCTTAAAGACTACGTCAATCTATTGTCAGGCGATATTCTTCCTGATACATTGCGGTGCACCCGATACAGAGGTACCCTTGAGCTCGCCCATGACCTAACGGATAATATCATTGTCAAAACAGCTCTTTTTGCCGGCAAGCATGTCGTCGGTGTTGGAGGTTCTGTAGAGCGCCTTGATTTTTTTGGAAATAATCATGCCTTTGTGGAGTACAAGCGGCCCTACTGGGGCGTTGTCGACTCATTCATTCATTATGGCAGCCGCAGCAGAATCCTTTTAGGGAGAAGACATAAGTTTACAAAATTCCTCGAAGCCTTTGGAGACTGTGCCTTCAATCAATACAGCCTGCCTGGCCAACAAAATGTCGTAGATTCGTGGACAGTTGACGGTGAGTTGGGTTTTCGAGTCCCGTATATTTGGGATATTGTCAGGAGTTTAGGGGATGGAGCAGGCCTGGGACTGCATTATCAACTAAGTGCCGAATATGTCATTTCTTCGAAAGAAGAGATCGCTTCTGATGGGACTGAGTTCGAGGAGTTGCCAATAATGACTCAAGAAGTCCATTCATTTTATATGTCTTTTGAAAAAAAGATATGTTGGGATTTTCGAATTGAGGGGTTTGCAGGGGGCTCTTATGACCGGTTTGGCAGCAATCCAATGGTACCAATCGGAAGCATCACAGGTTTTGCTGGTGGAAAACCTGGATTCGAAATATATCTAAATTTCAGCCATCTAGTTAGTTCACAACAGACCAGTGAAATGGTGGATAGTGCCATCATAGGGATCACATACTTTTATTGAGAATGCTTATGGAACTCATGACGAGAAAAGTTTTTGGAATAAGATTGATTGCATTGTTAGAAACTATTTTTCTTTTATTCCTATTGCTAGCCATTGACCAGATATTTGGAAGCAGTAATCGCTTCTTGAACGTGCATCCCCATCCCTTTTGGATTGTTATACTTCTTGTATCCGCCCAGTATGGCACCCCAGAAGGCATTA
The DNA here is from genome assembly GCA_013288825.1 of Chlamydiota bacterium. Taxonomy (GTDB): domain Bacteria; phylum Chlamydiota; class Chlamydiia; order Chlamydiales; family Parachlamydiaceae; genus JABDBC01. The sequence continues at coordinate 8,658 of JABDBC010000024.1, read as the reverse complement.
TTGCAGTAGTTCTTTCAACGCTTTTACTCTATGCGGGAAACGTTCCTCCGCAACCCATTGGACAATCACTCTTCGATTATCAAGTACAGCTCGCTATTCTTCCCGTCGGATGGCTCATTGCTGCATTTATTTTAGGCCAAATTAATCGGCGTCTCACCGGTCGCACAGAGGGTCTTGAACAACAATTAACCCACTCTAGAAAAGAGTCTGAGACCATCACAGCGGCTTATGGCGACTTAAAAAAGTCAAAAGAGACTCTAGAGATCCATCTAGCTGGAGAACGGAAGACTGCAGTTGCCATTTTTAATGCTTTTAAAGTTCTTGAAACATTAAAACCCACTGAACTCATTTTCAAGATGGATCAAGTTGTTAAAATTGCCCTTAACCCAATTAAATTTTCAATCTATGAAGCAGGCCTGGAGGGGTTCGAAGTTGCTGTTGCCCACGGATGGACAGATACTGACAACTATTTGAGCCGGTATCCGGCTCAACACCCCCTTGCAAAGTGTATGTTAGAAACCCCTAGGATAGTGTGCGTTATCAATAAAGATGACGAATCAATTATTAAAGATCAGGGATTGATTGCAGGGCCTTTGTTTGATCTGACAACGGGAAAACTGTTTGGGATGTTGAAGATTGAAGCGATGGATCCCTTAGGCCTTACACTTAGCAATCTAGAGATTTTTAAGTCAGTGTGTGAGCTGGTCAGTTTAAAATATACAAACGCCTTGCGGTTTAGCGAAATGCAACGTAACAATTCAGATACCCCTTCACCATATGTCAGGCCTTCAGCCTGAGATGTTTATATACCAAACCTAGGGCGTTGCCCTAGGCTTTTATAAACCAGGCCTTCAGCCTGAGCATAGTTCTCAGGGCAACGCCCTGAAATATAAAAGCCTAGGGCAACGCCCTAGGTTTGGCACATAAACATCTCAGGCTGAAGGCCTGACGTATAGTGAAGGGAGTATCTGAACTGTTACAATGCAACAAGATAGAGTCAGCAAATAGGAATAACACACATATGGATAATATAAAACAGCCTACAGTCAAGCTTGAACACCAATTCATCCTGCTGTCGTGTTTGCTATTCATTCTCCTTGTCCTTGATTCCATTGTGTTCTCTTTCATTGCCACACACACATCAATGACAATTGTATTGCATATCATTTTGGCATTGGCTGCAGGGGGTATTGTTTGGTGGTATAATCGTGAAAATTGGAGCCTAAGAATACCCATTGTTGCTGCCCTATTTTTCTTGACCATGGGGCCCATTGGAGCAGCTATTTGCCTATTTGTCGTTCCTCTTTATATTTGGGATAAATCCCATACCATGTCTTTGCGCGAGATAATCTCGACCTACTTCATACAAGATCTTCTATCCCCAAGTGCTATACTCTATGACAGAATCACAAACCATCTAGAAGACATTGACCCTTCAAAAATCCCCCCACAATTTCAAGACTTGATGGCATATGGCTCAGTGCAGCAAAAGACAATCATCATCCAAAAGATGTTGCGATATTTCAATCCTAAATTTGTTCCAATACTACGTCAGGGGTTGCATGACCCTTCAAATTCCATTCGAGTCCAGTCCGCCACTGCTATTAGCACTCTAAACCACCGATATTTCCAGAAATACTTAGACTTGCGCTCAAGACTAGAACAAGACAATGATAATCCAGAATTGTTATTGAAGTTTGCTGACTTCTGTCAAGACTATGCCTTTTCAGGATTAGGTGACGAGGAAAGAACCCAGAATATGCGGCGCTACTCACTCGTCAGCTACGAGAAGTATCTGGAAAAATATGCCCCCACAACAGAGATTCGTCTTTCATTGGGAAGACTTTATTTGGAAGAAGAAGGGGAAGTTCATGAAGCCTATAACTGGCTTAAACCCATTTTTGACGAACCACATCCTCCTGTAAAAGCCTATGAATATATGATGAAGGCACTTATGATGATGCACGACTACGAAGGAGTCAGAACTCTTGCTTATAAAGCTCAAAAGGACCCTTTATTACCACAATCTGATGAAGTAGTACAAACTCTTTTGTTATGGACGACAGGCTTCAAGGGAGATTTCAATGAGTCCGAATAATGACGACACCGCTGACATCTGTCTTCTATTGGAAGGCTCTTACCCATACGTTTCAGGGGGTGTTTCAGAGTGGACCCATCAGATGATCCTAGCCCTTCCCGAATACAAATTCCACCTTGCCTGTTTGCTACCCCCACAGGATCTTCCGAAAATAAAGTATGAATTGCCCAAGAATGTTGTTGGAATGACTCATATTTTTCTTCAAAGACTTCCTTTGGGTTCCTCACATATTCCCAAACATGAAAAAGAGAACATTCTAGAGACCATTACAAAAGCATTTCCCTATCTCCATCAAGGCTCGCTCAGTCATTTAAAGGAAATTATCAATGCACTACATCCCAGCAAAGAGCATGAGATTGGCAGCAGAGTTTTAATCGATTCCGAAGAGGCTTGGGAGCTAATAGTGCGCTTATATCAGAATACAATGAAGAGTAGCAGCTTTTTAAATTTCTTTTGGTCTTGGCGCAGCTTAATTTCTGCTTTCTATTCAACATTGTTAGCCAAACTCCCCAAAGCACGCATTTACCATGCATTGAGCACGGGATATGCAGGCCTCCTGTTGGCACGAGCTCACATTGAAAATGAGCGTCCTTGCATAGTTACAGAGCATGGAATCTATACTAACGAAAGAAAAATCGAAATACTAACTGCAGACTGGCTTGATGATCGACAAGCGATGAATCTTAGCATAGAGGATATAAAACCCGATCTCAAAGATTTTTGGATTGATACCTTCTCAAGCTATTCCAGGCTATGCTACAACGCAAGTTCATCGATCATTACCTTATTTAAGGACAATCAAGACTTTCAATTAACTGAAGGGGCTAATAAAGAAGTCATGCGAATCATTCCAAATGGAATTGATGAAAGCATTTATTCCGCAATACCACGGAATATGTCACATCCCCCAACTGTCGCACTCATCGGTCGAGTTGTGCCTATAAAAGATATAAAGACCTTTATCCGTGCTATAGAAAGGGTCTATCGCGAGATTCCAAATCTAAAGGCACTTATCATTGGCCCTACAGATGAGGATAAAGACTATTTTCAGGAATGTAAATCATTAGTAGAAAGCCTTTCTTTGGATGAAGTGATTACCTTTACGGGAAAAGTTAATTTGATAGATTATTTCGGAAAAATCGATGTCGTTGTATTGACAAGTTTGAGTGAGTCGCAGCCATTATCGATTTTAGAGGCTGGTGCAAGCGGAATTCCGAGCGTTGCCACTGATGTTGGATCATGCAGAGAATTGATCGAAGGAAGAGCGGATGAAGTGCCTAGATTACATGCTGGAGGGCTTATCCGTGAACTTAGCAACCCTACATCGATTGCAGAAGGTATTTTAATGCTATTCAAGCGACCAGAATTTTATGCAAAGTGCAGCGAGGCAATGAGGGAGCGAGTGAAAAAATATTACCGTAAAGAAGATCAAATCCAAGCATACCGGACATTGTACCAATCCTACCTCAAACAAGATAGACAGCAAGAAAATGCTTCCGCAATGCATGAGGTTAAGTCAGGAAACGACTGAGTAAAGAAGTAACAGGATATGCATCAGGCTAAGTAAGGCAATGTTTTAGTAAAAAATTAAACGCAAAGGCGCAAAGACCCCAAGTCGCAAAGAAAGCAGAGGAGAATTTAAGGCAGGAGTCGGAGAGACACAGAGCACATTGAAAATCAGATGGGAAATCCTCCCAGATGAATAATAATGTTGAATTTTCGCATAAATTTAAGTACATTGGAGTTAAGTAGGTTAAGTAATTCATGCGGAGGAGAGATGATCCAACCAAAAATACCTATTCCACAAGATAAAATTATAAAATTTTGTCAAAAGAACTATATTGAGACAATGTCACTCTTTGGATCTGTCTTAACCGAGCAATTTAAGCCTACTAGTGATGTTGACTTTTTAGTAGAATTCCAATCAGGACATATTCAACTCTATTTGATATTGTCAATATGGAAGAAGAATTGAGTAGTATTGTCGGTCATCATGCGGATCTAAAAACGGCAAAAGGAATTAGCCCGTATTTCCGCAATGACGTCCTTTCAAAGGCTCAAATCATCTATGGCTAATCGTGATTTAGCTCGCCTTCATCATATGTTAGATTGCGCTCAAACGATTTCTAAATTTTCAAATGGCAAAACACGACAAGATCTGGATTCTGATCGTTTGTTTGCCTCAGCAATTATGCGTGAGTTTGAAGTTTTAGGAGAAGCGGCATCTGCTTTCTTTGCGCCTTCGAGTCTTTGCGCCTCCTAAATAACTTAAGTTATTTTTCGAAAGAACCGGAGTATGTCAAAGACGAAACCACAATTGCCCCTCCGGCAGGGAGCTTTGCGTTTAATATTTTACAAAGAAGGTTCCCTGCTTAGCCTGATGCTTTAACAAGCATTATTGCCTACACTGTTACTTTCTCCTCGATGGCTTCAGCAGTCTCAGACTCACCTGTGAAAGTGATTTGACGGCGCAACATAAATATCCCCGATAGGTTAGTAATCAAGAGCAAAGCCCCTGACAGAGACATTATTAAAAGAGCTTGTGTCTGATCGAAAAATGAAAAGAATAACCACGAAAGTACCCCGAAGCCTACGTACAATTGGGATCCATATTTTGGATATAGGAACCGAGCACATTTCATCCCTACACAGAAATAGGCGATAATTGTCGTGTATCCTAGAATGAATAGGAAAATAGGCATAAAAATGTGCATATAGGGGAAATATTGGCTGAGAGCTGTCTGTACAAGCAGAGAACCTTCTATTTGAATAGGAGATTTCCAAATCCCCGACATCAGAACAACCAAAATACTCATGGTGCAAACTAGATTGTCTATACATACTCCAAGGACAGCTAAACGGGCTTGCCTCTCGGGATGGATGGTATTTGATTCACTCTGAATAATAGAATCGTAGCCAATCCCAATATCAGAAGAATAAGCCGCACGAGAAATCCCATGTTGAATAGCCAGCAGCGCACTGCTTCCTACAAAGCCTCCGATGGCAGCATGCCCTGTAAATGCCGATGTGAAAACACTTTTGATCACATCTGGTAATATTGAAATCTCTTGAAAGATTATCCAAAGGCTCATTGAAATGTACAAAGCCATAAATAATGGCATCACCCAACTGCAAATTTTGCCCACGCGTGGAATTCCTCCAGCATTGGCATATAAAATCAGACCAAGCAAAACACCAATGACAGCATAACGATTCAAATCAAAATTTTTCGTCAGACTATCCGTGACCACTGCAAACTGATAAATTTCAACGCCATAAATACACAATAACACTGAAACGAAAATCGGAATCCAGCGATTGTTAAAGGCTAAACGAAGAAAATACATCGGCCCACCATCATAACCACCGCGATCATTGGGTACGCGATGTTTTAGGCCCAGAAAAATTTCGGAATATTTGATAATCGTACCAATGAGAGCTGCTATCCATACCCAGAAAAGGGCTCCAGGACCCCCAATCTGAACTGCAGTGACAATCCCAACGATGTTCCCAATCCCAATCATACCCCCCACAGAGGCAAAAAAAGCCTTAAGAGGATGCATCCCCCTTGCATCAGTTGATTGTTTGGTCAAAAAATGGAAAAAAGTTTTGACGATTGAAGGAAATGCACGAATTTGAAAAAAACGCGCCTGAAACGTAAGGGTACAACCCACTAAAACAACTAAAAAGAAGCCAATGTAGCCCCAGATAAAGCTGTCGATGTTCGTTAAGTGTTCAAAAATAAAATTCATCATATTGTCTCCGTAAAGGGAAATAAATTAGTAAAATCTTACTCATAAAGAGAAAGCTGTCCCAAGCAAAAGGCTCGAATTGGACAATCATTGCCTAATTTAGTTGTGCTATGGCAAACACAGCTGTATCTAAGAGCTAAAAAAATAAAATTGGGGGTTATTTTCGTTTAGAACAAACGAAAGGGGGCTTGCGTTTCAACGATTCAGAGAGGAAAGACAAAGAATTTGAAAAAGAACAAACAGAATTATTTGTGCAAAGACTGTTGAGTTGATGACTCTGCAATCCCTCATAATTGGTACACATTGTGAACTCCTCATTACTAAGTTAAAATGTTTACTCAGATTATAGATCTTTAATAAGACTAAACCTATCTTTCATAATTTTATAAGATTTTCTTCTTTTAAGTCAATAGGAAATGTTTTGTAAACTGAGATTCGAGCAGGCACGTTCTGTCGCCGCATTCGCGGCTCGGTATGTTAATTGGATCTACCCCATGCTGACGCATGGGGTAGATCCAATTAACATATCGAGCCGCGAATGCGGCGACAGAAGTTAGGATGTACCCACTCCAAATTTCAGGTTTCGTAAAAATTGGGCTGATTTTCTTTTTTGCGCGCAAATCTGTTTTTCGCGCAATATTCAAACATAAAAGTTGCGCGCAAATGAGTTACGCAACATTTGAAATGAGATTAGCCGTTTTTATAACTCTAAATATAATGGGAAGTGTATTGGTCGATTAGTGCTCTGATCATTGTCTGGTAATGCGTGTGATGCTTTGCAGCCTCTTTCTTAAAGAAATCAATACTTGATTTCGTTAAAGATAAAGTGATTTTTGCTGTCTCCAGTTTTAAGACTAAATCCTTGGGTTTTGGTAAAAAATCATCAACTATCTTAATTTTTCCAATATGCTCGTCGGTATATTTATCTTTGCGCTTCTTCATAAATTTTCCTCCCTCTTCTCCAAAAGCCCGCGCCAAAAATGCGAATTATTTGATCTTTATAAATAAAGCGGACAGTCATAACTGCATGACCAACCTTGCCAAAACAATAATAACGCATTTCAGTAATTGAATGTTCAATATCCTCAGCGATAATGCGGTCTGGATCCAGAAACGCCTGCTGAGCCTCAAAAAATGAGATACCATGTTTTGCAATGTTTAAGTCATTCTTTCTATCATCCCATTCAAATATTGCTTTAGCCATATCTTCATTCTACTAAATATACATATTTTTGTCCATATATTTATACACATGATTTTCTGCTTCTGCACAAATTTCAAAACAAAAATTTACTTATCAGGGGCGGTCATTTCTTTATTCCAAGCATGTACAAGGCGTTAATTTTCTCATACGTTGCAGCCTTCAGCGTTTGGGACCCTTTTGATTCGCACAAGTACTTATAGTATTCTTTGGCCTTATCAAACTTTCCAAGTTCTGCAAATTTTATTGCTATTTTACTGAGCCAGTCATCGTCCATCCCAGGAAATTTAAGCTCATCAAAAACCAAATCGAAATCATTAATTAACATAAAAAACCTATCAGAATCTATAGCTGGATTTGAGAAAATAGAATCACGCACAAAATTCAATGCGATTACCACTTCCTCATGAGTTAATTTTGAACAGAGAGTACCTTCTGACCTAACAATGAACAGTACTAACTCATCAACATTATTAAACTCATTAATGAATATTGTAATTAACAATTTCATTTTTTCGATGGTTAAAGGTTTAATAAATGAAAATAGCACATTCAAATTGAACAACTCACGGCTTATCAAAGTAGCCAGGCATTTTCCGGTAGAGATTGATGGATCACTTTTTATGACATTTTCTATAAATTTTATATATAAAGGAAAATAAATGCGGTTACATTCGAAGTCACTAATGTTATCACTTGTAAATATCGAAATACATTTAATAAAAGCATTCAGACGCTTTTCAGGTGAATCAAACCCCAAAAGTAAATTAAAAATCTCTTCAAGCTGCGCCTGAAGTTCATGAACATTTGTTAGACTACCTGTCGTTCGGCTCGTTTGTTCCTCCTTTCTGAAGGCTCTTTCAAATTTAGCAAGAGCCTCATTAAATACTTTTAATTTAGAGCTACTAGACAATGGGGTCACTGCTTGTGCTTGAAGTTTTCTCAACAGCTCCTTAGTGCGTTTTATAAATAAATATCGCGACATTGTAGAAGTATGAGTTTCATGTGTTGGCGTTGACAAAAGAATAGAAGAGCCTATTTTTGTTGTTTCTTTTACAGTTCCCAAAGGCGCTGTGGGGTCCATTATCGAGGGATGCAAGTATGCTGAAGAGGAGGTTGATAGAGGCAAGTATGTTGACGCCGCTGTGGAAAAGAGAATGGAAGATCCAATTGCTGCAGTGCGATTTAACACTTCTAAATCTGAAGTACAACTCATGATACTGGTGTGCCGAGTTATCGTTAATCCAAATGCTTCCCACTGTTCTTTATTTAAATTCTTAACCTTTCCTTTGAGATGAACCAGCTCATTACGTAAATCAGCAAAGCAACAGCAGATTCTGTCTGCAAATGTTGGTCCCTTATCTCTATACAACTCTGGCTGGCGGCTAATAAGTTTAGATATTTCACCAACTAAATTACCTATCTCCAAACAACTGGCCTTTCCCTTTTCAGCAAACTCGTTCAATTTGGATAGGAGATGAGTTTGAAAATACCCATGGGGGTTAAAATCTTTGAAGTTTAGTTGGGGTGCAGAAGACGCCATAATACTTATATTCCTTTTTAAGTTAATAGAAATTAGATAGTAGTATAATTACATTCCAATTAAA
>JABDBC010000023.1 GCA_013288825.1 Chlamydiota bacterium | reverse complement strand
TCCTCGCATGCCTAAACCCAATCCGCGTAAAAATAATTCTTTGAATAAAAAAGTAATGTCTAGTACACACAGTACCATACATCTACAAAAAAGGAGGCTCTATGGGTTTGTCTATATTTTTAGCAAAGTTAATCGGAATTTATATGTTGATAGTCGCCTTGATTGCTCTACTGAGGAGAGCTCAATTTGAAAGTGCATTAAGAAGCATGATTGCCTCTGAAGGTGTCTTGGCCATTTCAGGATTATGGAGCCTTGTATTAGGTATAGCTATTTTAGTAGGCCATCCTATTTGGGAATTGAACTGGAGAGGCCTTGTGACTCTATTTGGGGTATTAGCCATCTTACAGGGTATCGTAAGAGTTGGTTTTACATCCTACATCCAACAAAAATTCGCAAGTGCCAAAATTGACCGAGTCTATTGGGTCATAATAACCGTTTTGATTATAGTGGGAGCCTATTTGACCTACAGCGGATTTAAGGGATAAAACGGGGTCATAAAAGAAATCATAAAAGAAATTGATGGATATTCATTCAAGAGAAGAGTATTGTGGTCCTCTTGCTTAAGGATGAACATGAGATATTTATCAATTCTTGGGAGTACTGGTTCCATTGGGAGAAACTGCCTAGCTGTAGCCCGTCACCTTGGCGGTGAAAAGGTGCAGATTGTCGCACTAGCAGCCAAGGACAATGTCGATCTTCTGGAACAACAAGCTCTAGAATTTCGTCCTTTATTGGTAGCCATTCATAACAGAGACAAGGCTTCCGCATTGCAAAAAAGACTTCCTAATATTCCCGTCTTGGCGGGGATGGAAGGGCTAGAAGCTGTTGCCGTTCAAGAAAAGGCCAACTTAGTCATTTCAGCCATCAGCGGAGCCATCGGATTAGTCCCCACTATCGCTGCAATCAAGGCAAAAAAAAATATCGGCTTTGCAAATAAAGAAGTGTTGGTTTCGGGCGGCGAACTTGTGATGTCCCTCGTGCGTACCCATGGGGTTGAACTCATTCCAATAGATAGTGAACTCACTGCGGTTTTCCAATGCCTCAAAGGTGAAAACAGAAAAAGTGTTCAACGGATTCTAATCACGGCATCAGGAGGCCCATTCCGTAATTACACATCTGCTCAATTAGAGAATGTGACTGTAGAACACGCCTTGAACCACCCCAACTATCGAATGGGACCAAAGGTGACCATTGACTCCTCAACGCTTATGAATAAAGGGCTTGAGATGATCGAGGCGCACTGGCTTTTTCAAATGCCTATGAAAAACATTGAAATTGTCATCCATCCCCAGCAAATCATCCACAGCATGGTTGAATTTGTTGACAACTCTCTCTTAGCTCAGATGGGTGATCCTGACATGTTAGTGCCAATTCAATATGCAATAACATATCCAGAACGTGCCCAGGGCAGCCTTTCTCCGTTCGATTTTATAAAAAACCACACCCTGCAGTTTTACCTTCCAGATATGGACAAATTTCGATGCCTGAAACTTGCTTATGATGCTTTAGGATGTGGAGGAAGCCTTCCCTGTTATATGAATGCTGCAAATGAAATTTTGGTTCAGCGGTTTTTGAATAAGGAAATAGCTTGGAATAAGATAGCAGCTTCCTTAGAAAAGCTGATGTCGAGCCATCAGCAAGTCCCCATAAAATCGGTGGAAGATATACTAGAAATTGATAAAATGGCTCGTAGGGAGGCTGTGAAATAATCAGAAGGATATCGATTTTTTCACAACTTCAGAAAAAGTTGGGATATAAACCTTTGAGATGAGGATGCTTCCACCCAACAGTGCGAATTCGAGATTATGGTGCTCGCAGAAGGAAAGACGGCTAGAATCGTAGCTGTCTTTGAACTCTGGAATCCATTCTGAATGGATTTTTTCAAATATTTCGAACTTGTAGGATGCTGTGCTCTGATATGTAAATGTGATATAGTTGCCGCCACTTACCATTTTATGCTTTACTTCCCCTTGTTCACGTATGCCTAAAGGGGCTTGGAGACAAGCATCATATCGGATTTGCTCTGCAGGGGTTGTCTGAGGATTATCATAGGGAATACTGTAATAGTGCTTACGGGCTCGATTAATGTGATTGTTTGTTGCAAAGGCTAACATGATTTCCCAGGCATCGTCAGAAGCCTTTCTATAGGGGCCTTGCTTGCTACAAACCAAAATATTCAAACCAGAAAAATTTTCAACCTGATGAGTTCTCATAGTTAAGCCCTTCCCTTGGCGTAAAAAAAATCATTCTAAGTTTTAAATCCTTAAAAAAGCAAGATCCATAGCAATTCCCGCTAAAACATCTCTGTAAGATTTTACCACAGAGATCGCAGAGCACACGGAGAAGAAGAGAAATATGGAGAAGTGAGAAAATATCCATAAGAACAGACTGAGGAAGGAAACACCTAAGAAAAAAAGTAACAGGATATGCAGGATCAGGCAGGATATGAAGGATAGCAAGACATCCTCTTGATATGCAAAGAATTTCCAATGGATCTAAGGCCGGGAGGCCTTAGATCCATTGGAAATTCTTTTGAATGACAAGAGGATGCTTGCTATCCTTCATATCCTGCATATCCTGTTACTTTTTTTCTTAGGTGTTTCCTTCCTCAGTCTGTTCTTATGGATATTTCCTCACTTCTCCATATTTCTCTTCTTCTCTCTGTGTGCTCTGCGATCTCTGTGGTAAAATCTTACAGAGATGTTTTAGCGGGAATTGCTGAGAGGTTCCTGAGACGATGCGCATGCCTGAAAAAATTTTTCTTGTTGAAATTTCCTAAACTTACATATGATGTAACTTTCAAATAGGATCGACGGAATGAAATAGGAAAGTATTTAGTTGTCAGATGGAGTAATCACACCGTGATAGAAGCGTTATTAGAGGGAGAATCAACAGCACTTTCAGAAAGTGGCGTTCCCTTAGGTTTTCACCCATCCTCACTTGAAGTGCATAAGAATTTGAAAAAATGGGTCTCACGCTTTCCCTTTTCCATTGACGAATCAGTTTATGGAGATCTTGGTCTCCTTTTTCTCCTTGCAAGTAAAAAATTTTTAGACCATAGGAACCCCTCTCTGCTTTTGCGTCTGATTCTCGCACTTCATTTGTTGCAAAAGAAACTGAGCCGCTTAACGACAATGAGTCCTAATATACGACATATTGAAATCAGATGGATTCCAACCAAGCTTTTTTTTCCCTTCTCTCACAAGCCAGTTCTTGGTTGTTTAGTTGGGTTTAATTTAATCGATCGCTACGAAGTCTTTGATGAAGAAAATGTTTCTCTCTCGTTAGAAAAAAACCTTCCACAACTCGTTTTAGTAAGAGAAAGCTCCTATAGCCATATTTCAAAGCACAGCCATCTTAAGTTTTTTTATTTTGAAATTGAAAAGAAAAATGGCACCCAATTCTCTTTCTTGGAACAAAATCTTTTAAAAAATAATGTCGATGAGTGGATTCAAAAGAGCATACAGCCTCTCTCCCCTTCGGTTTATATGCGTCTAACCGATGAAGATACATACAAGAATATGCTAACATTAAGCCAAGAAATTAAATCCTTAGGCGATATTCCTCAAGCTCATATTACTTTGGCTCAACAAACTGGAAATGAGATCATATTTCGCGTAAATCTCGTTCATGCCTCTCCCTTTCATCATTTTTCATTGAAAGATCATTTTCATGACGCCAACTTTGTAACGGAACAGGTATTAACGGTAAGACATCTTGAAAACCACCCCATTCAAGCGCATATATTTCGCATACACCTGCCCCGGGATTCCACTACATTGAGATCCGATGGATCCCTGGATTACCACTCTGCTCGTCAGAAAGTCGTAAATCATATCATCAGTGCGATAGGGATATTTCGAGACTATAACGGGGGGTTGATTCTTAGACAACACGAACAGCTCATCGCTTTTAGGATGTTCTTTCCTGAGGTTTCACTAAGCGATCCAGAACTTTTGGAGGCATTCTTCTTTTCATTGATTCCCCTAGAAAAACAGATCTCACTTTCTCCTGAAGTTCTCTCGGTCTTATTTAACTGCTACTTAAAAAACTATAAGCTCAACGACAACTCAGAAGAAATGAAGTTTTCTTGTAAAGTTCATCGCAATCCAAAAGAAACCTATCTCGCTGTCCGCGGACTCGACCCTTCCCTGGCAACAACGGTATCAGCAATTATAGAAGCAAAATTCTTCAGCTCCTTGGACTTTGCTTACAGCTTAATTTCAAATACACAAGGGATATTTTTTAATGCCGTTATCTTGCACGAAGAGAGCGAGCAGATCGACACGTTTTTGGAGGAATTTAAGGAAACTTTAAACCAATGGCATCAACAACTGTCAAATAAACAAGTGTTAAGAATAGGCTTGGAACACTCTGTCGTTTCACTCGATCCAAGAATTGGAGGAGAAACTGTTTCCGTCGACGTCCTACGTTTACTCTTCGAAGGCTTAACGAGATTTGATCGTCAAGGAAATGTTGAAAATGCCCTAGCTGAGTCCATTGAAATCTCTGCGGATTCTCAGACTTATGTATTTAAGTTACGCCATTCACTTTGGAATAACGGTTCAGCCCTCACCGCTTTTGATTTCGAATATGCATGGAAAAAAGTTCTTTCTCCTGATTTTAAGACTTCGTTTGCTTATCTTTTTTATGACATAAAGAATGCGAAAGAAGCAAAAGAAGGATTGGTTCCTCCTGAAGAAATCGGAATCCGCATCGTAGATGAACGCACATTATTAGTAGAACTTAATCGCCCCTCCTCCCACTTCCTCCAATGGACCGCTCATCCGATATATTCTCCTGTAAATCGGATCATCGACAAGCAATTCCCTCAGTGGTCGTATCAAACAGGTAAAGATTATCCTTGCAATGGTCCTTTTCAATTGAATGTTCATCACCCAAACACTGGATATCAATTAATAAAAAATGCCTCCTATTGGGATTCCAAACGAATTGTATTAGATCAAATCATTTTAACTAGAATGAATGCTGTGCAGGGGATGCAAGCATTCGAAAAAAAAGAAATTGATTGGCTGGGTCACCCTTTTGGAGTTTGGGATCCTATTTATGAACAACATGATGAAAAGGATATCATTTCTTTTCCAAATAGCTTAGTTTGCTGGCACGTTTTTAATACACTCAAATTTCCATTTAATAATGTTAAGCTTCGCCAAGCCTTTGCTCATGCGATTGAGCGTTCTCAAATTGCAAACAGCGCTTCATTTCCTTTAACACCATCCTATTCTCCATTGCTTCCCTATCACAATGAGCGCCCTCAATTTTCATTTCCCGAATGTAATGTAGAAAAAGCACAGCAATTATTATATGAGGCCTTAAAAGAATTGAAAATATCCAAAAAGGACTTTGAGCCCATTAATTTATTATTTCATGAAAAGGGGGTTCAAATGGAAGCTGCAGTTATTCTGCAAGAGCAGTTTAAGAAGCATCTGGATCTCGATATCGAGCTGCAGCCTCAATCTTGGAAAACGCTCTTTACCAAAATGGTAAAGGGAGACTTTGCAATGGGACTGATGCACTGGTCCTCTTGGGTAAACGATCCTATAAGTACCTTGACCTCATTCAAATCATCCGAGCAAGAAGTAAACTTCTCAAAATGGGAGAACATGGAATTCAAGAACTTAATTACTTCCGCAGAAGAAGAAATTAATCCCTATCAACGTTCCGCATGCTTATTTAAGGCGGAAGGGATCTTATGCCAAGAGATGCCAGTTATCCCCCTGATATATCAAGGACGTCGCTCCCTGGTTAGAAAAGATTTTAAAATAAACTATCGAACACCCTGTGGCCCCTACAATATCGCATGGACAAACCATGCGGAGAAAATAGAAAAGAAGATAATTAATTCAAAGAAAACCTCTCTCCATGAGGAGAAAGAAGATAATTGATTCAAAAACAACGCCTCCTTAATACAGAGGCATTAATTCTCAACAAAGAAAGATATATTATGACAACTTTAATAAAAGAAAATATAAGAACAAGAATTAATGAAGAAATCCAAGCAAGTCCCGCATGGCTCGGCAAAATTTCTGGGTTAAAAGCAGAAAAGATGCTCTTGGGCTGGGATAGGCCTTATCTTTACGTATTACGCGAAGGTGAAAACAAGGAAGAAGTGAATGGAATCTGCAAAACAGATTACTATATCACTTTTGTTCTTCCTGACCTTAGCATAAAACACCAACCCTTCGTCATATCCACATGCGAAGAGGGGTGGGGGTACTACAACGGTTGCCCAGGCGGCTTATATCCGAAGGGCACTGCAACAATTGACGACGTGTTGCATCTAATTATGCATTGCCATAAAGATGAATGCGTTCCTTTCATTTATGAAGTGTAAATTAATGCAGTCAATTCAAAGTGAAAATCATTATAAGGGGGATTTAAGAGGTCTCGTACACCTTTTTTTCCCCATATTAATGATGACATTCTCAACCTACCTTTTTTTTCTGGTGGAGAAGGTGCTTTTGGCACGCTTCTCCATCAGCGCTATGGAAGCAGCCTTAACAGCTAATTACACAGCTCAATTGATGCTTGCTCCCTGCGTTGCCCTTGCAATGATGGCTCAAGTATACGTCGCCCGTTGGCGTGGCGCTAATGAACTCACCGCAATAGGTCCGGGGATTTGGCAGTTTATTTGGTTCTCCTTTCTTTCAATGGTCTTTACGGTGCCCTTAGGACTGTTTGTCGGCCAGCAATACTTCGCTGGCACTGACATTGAAAAAATAGTCATGCCTTATTACGATTTTTTTGTATACACAAATTTTCTTTACCCTCTTGGAACGGCCCTTTCTTGCTTCTATCTTGCTCAGGGAAAAACACGTCTGGTCGTTTTCAGCACGATCGCTTCACAAGGGGTGAAGCTCTCGCTCTCATATTTACTTATTTTCGGATGGGAAGATATAATCCCATCCTGGGGTATACTAGGAGGTGCTTTGAGCACATTGATCGCTCAAGGAACTTTTTGTTTGGGACTATTTCTTGTTTTTATAAATAAAGAAAATGCCAAAATTTTCAACACTAGAAATTGGCGCTTTAGAGGCAAATTATTCATCGATTGTATTTACCCAGGTTCACTCAGAGCATGTAATCGCATTTTAAATGCAGCCAACTGGACAGCAATCGCATATTTGATGACTTCAAAGGGAGGGGATTATCTTTTATTTTTCTCCATAGGAGGCACTGTCAGTGGCTTTTTGCCATTCTTAAGCGATGCTGTCTGCCAGGCGCAAACGACAATTGTTTCACAGATACTTGGATCTGGCAAATATCATTTTCTAAAACAAGCCTTTAAGTCTGGAATGGCTCTGTCAGTTATTGCGATAGTTCTTTTTGGAATACCCCTTCTCATTTTTCCTTCCTTCACATTTGAATATCTTTTTCCAAGCATTGTCCTTGGAGAAGAATCGATCCACAAAGTATTTTGGGGTGTTTGGCTGTGCTTCGCTTGTTTTTCTGTTGGCTTTATCCCTATTAGTTATATTTTAGCGTTTAAAGACACGAAATTTTCTCTATTCATGGGTTTTCTGAATTGGGTAAACGGATTTCTTTTCATGTACTTCTTTATAGAGTGGGTCAAGATTTCTCCGAGCCAATTTTGGATTATTCTTTGCGTCATGCACGGAAGTACGAGCCTACTTTACTACCTTCGCATGCTGTGGCTTGAAAAAAAGCTGCTGGCACCCACCCTTCAAGCTGTATAAAGCACGAACTTATGCTTCAGCCTCATTGACAAGCCTGTCTAAAAAATTCAAAAGATAAAATGGAATCGATAAAATATTTTTATGTAGTGATAATGGGGCTTCAGAAATTCGTACGCCTATTTTGCTCTTTTTTTCTTGCATAAAGCTGTTTAATGAACGAAGAGATCCTGTTGCACCAGATTTTACTTCGATGGGTACGATGTTTGAACCAACTGTAATAACAAAATCCACCTCTGCCTGTCCGCCGGCAATACGTTCCCAAAATAGTAGGGGGTTATTCTGATAAGGAGCAGAATACGCTATCAACTCCTGTCCCACAAACTGTTCAGCAATCATACCTGCATTAATTTGCATGATATCGACATCGTAGAAATGGGTTGCGTCTACCTTTGTAGCTGTTTGCAGCAGGCCAGTATCAAGATAAAGTAATTTAAACCTATCCCTTTTTATATGTGCATGAAGGGGCAATCCAGACGCGGTTGTTGCAAAAACTTGTTGGATCAAACCAGCATGAGAAAGAAGTTCAATGGCTGGTTTTAGGTCTCGAGAGCGAGTTTCTTCATCTATTCTGTTATATTTTAGAATCTGTCCAACGAGAGCGGGGGCTTTTTCAAAGATTATTTGTAGATATTTGTGTTGAGTGTGCTTTGCATATTTCCCAAAATCACTCTGATAGGCTTGTAATATTCTATAATGTACGCGTTGCGATTCTAAAAACGATGTTTCATTTAAGCTTGCTTGGACTGCAGCTGGCATGCCGCCGACAAATAGGTATCGACGTACAACCTTCAATAATTCCTGATGTTCTAACTCACTCGGTGGATTCGTCAAGCTATATTCGTGCATCCGTCTATTGATGAGAGGATAAGCCGCTTTTAAATACTCTGAAAATGAAATGGGATGTAAGTAGAGAAATTCAACTCGACCTACAGGAAAGCTAAAACTTTCTTCTTTAAGTAAAAATTCCAATAGTGATCCTGCAGCAATCACATGAAGACTTGGCATCTGTTCTTTAAAGTAGCGCAATGTGATTAAAGCCTCTGGGCAAAGCTGGATTTCGTCCAGGAAAAGCAAAGAATGCCCCGCTTTTATAGGCTTGTTCAAGGCAATTTCTAAACGACTTAAAATCTCTTTTGGTTCCCTTGTTGTAAAAGCACCTTTGAGTTCGGGTCTATTCTCAAAATCAACTGTAGCAATATCCTCAAAGTGAGTTTTGCTAAATTCTTGGACAAGATAGCTTTTTCCTACCTGACGAGCACCTCGCAAAAGTATAGGTAGATGCTCTTTACGATCTTTCCACTGAATGAGTTCGGCTTCAAGTGATCTTTTCACGTCAAAAACTCCTAAAAAATTTGTGTCTCTTATCTGTTAGATTACTAGAAATGGCTATTTTTGCCACCATTTTTAGCCATTTTTTGGAGATTATTGGTACCAATTTTCGCCAATTTTTGGAGATTATTGGTACCAATTTTAGCCATTTTTATTCAAAATTGCATTTTCCGTCAAAAATGACGCTTTTTACTTGTAATTTCCGTCAAATATGACGTTTTTTGCTTACAATTTCCGTCAAAAATGACGACAATCACAAGTATGAAGCGCCAATAGAAGTGAAATCGGGCAATGTAACTCATGCTAAGAGCTTGCAGAAATTTGTAGATAAATACGGATCAAAATATCGTACCATTATGAGTGGTCGTGAGTTCAAGATTGATACACGTAATGGCATTCACAGCTATCCGTTATATTTAGCAAGTCGGTTTCCAGTTGGAAATCATTTTGAGAAAATAGCGATGGATTGAGGGATCTGCGGACAACTCAGGATGGAATGTCGACCCCAAAAAGCCCCCTTGACGCACTAAGACAGGTTCTTCCTTAAGCTTTGCCAGCACCTGTACATCGGGTCCAATTTGACATATTCGCGGGGCTCGAATAAACGTAGCTGGGAATTTTTGAGTTCGATTTGATATTATAAGATCGACATCGCTGATAAATGATTCGATCTGCCTTCCGTAAGCATTTCTCTCTACCGCTACATCAAGCCATTTGAAGGGAACCATTGTGTCCTTCAAGATCTCATTGGACATCAAAATAAGCCCTGCACAGGTGCCAAAAACAGGATTTTGGGATGCAAACGTTTGCAGTGGCTCATAAAGCTTTGCAAAATCAATTAATCGCATGATTGTGGTTGATTCTCCACCTGGAATTACAAGTGCATCGCATTGGGCAAGTTGTTCAGGATGACGTATTTCGCGAACTTCAATTCCCAACTGTTGCAGCATTTCAGCATGCTTTGCAAAGGCACCTTGCAGTGCTAAAATCCCAACGATAGGTCCAGGCATATTACCACCCTCGTTGGCCCATCATTTCATCTTTATTCATTTGTTGAGTAGACATCCCTTTCATGGGTTGAAGCAGCCCCATCGAAATCCGTGCGAGGACAGGAGGCTCGTTATAATAGGTAACGGACTCCACAATAGCCTTAGCACGTTTTGCGGGATCTTCTGATTTAAAAATTCCAGAACCAACAAAAACACTTTCTGCTCCTAATTGCATCATCAGAGATGCATCTGCTGGCGTTGCAATTCCTCCTGCAGCAAAATTGGGCACGGGCAATTTTCCAGTGTTGGCAACAAGTTCGACGAGATGGTATGGAGCTCCTAATCTCTTCGCTTCAGTCATGAGCTCTGTATGATCCATTGTTTTGAGCCTTCGGATATCGCGTTGAATAGAACGCATGTGGCGCACCCCTTCTACGATATCGCCAGTGCCTGCTTCCCCTTTTGTACGTATTAGGGCAGCCCCTTCGCCGATTCGTCTTAAGGCCTCGCCAAGATCCTTGCAACCGCACACAAAGGGGATGCGAAAGGCATGTTTATCGATGTGGAACTCATCGTCGGCTGGTGTAAGCACTTCACTTTCGTCGATGAAGTCGATAAATAATGACTCTAGGATTTGGGCTTCGGCAAAATGGCCAATGCGGCATTTTGCCATAACGGGGATTGAAACACATTCTTGAATGCGTTGAATTAGCTGTGGGTCGGACATGCGGGCGACGCCGCCTTCCGTGCGGATATCTGCCGGTATTCTTTCTAAGGCCATGACGGCAATGGCTCCGGCATCTTCAGCGATGCGGGCTTGTTCTGGGGTGGTGACATCCATGATGACCCCGCCTTTGAGCATTTCTGCGAGTCCCACTTTGACAGAGAAGGAGTCTTTTCCTGGATACACATTTGTTTTTTTCTGCATAATTACAACCTATTTTGCTCTTTACATGCGTTCGACTGTTTTCACACCAAGGATAGCGAGACCTTGCTTCAGAGTGCGTGCGACAGCTTCACAGAGAAGCAGACGAGAAGCCTGTTGCGGTGTGCCCTCAACACGGCAATCTCTAAAAAATCCGTTAAACTTTTCAGCAAGCGTATAGAGGTACTCGGTGAGGCGATTGGGGAGTAGGTCTCTAGAGAGTAGATCCAAAGCTTCGCCAAACTGTATGAGATGCAATCCGAGAGCAATTTCTGAAGGATGTTCCAAATGAATCTGATTCTCTCTCAGAGTGCTTTCTATGTCAACATTTACACGACGCTTTATCCCGGCTACGCGCACATAAGCATACATCAGAAATGCTGCGGTATTGCCCTCAAAGCGGAGCATTCTATCATAACTAAACATGTAATCGCCACATCGATGACAAGATAGATCAGCATATTTTACAGCGCTGATGCCCAACGCATGAGCGAGTGTTTTTCGTTCTGAAGCGTCCATCGTTGGATCTCTTTCTATTAGAATAGCTTCTGCTTTTTCGACAGCGGTATTGAGAAGATCGAGAAGGCGCTCCGTGTCGCCAGAACGGGTGCGGAATTTTTTGCCATCGAGCCCTAAAACTAAGCCGAATGGGACGTGTTCGACTTTCACTTTGGAAGGATCGAGATAGCCAGCCATTTCGGCTGCCTTGAAAACCATTTGAAAGTGGGTTCCTTGTCCAGCATCGACTACATAAATGATCCGATCCGCTTTTTCCACTTCAATGCGATGGCGCAAGGCTGCCAAATCTGTCGTGTCGTAGTTATAGGCTCCGTCAGACTTCTGCACCATGAGAGGCAGGAGCTCTCCTTCACGATTTTGAAAACCTTCGATGAAGACACATTTGGCTCCATCGGAAATTTTAATGAGTTTTTTGGATTCAAGGTCGCTAACAAGATCTGCTAGCATGGGGTTGTAAAAAGACTCTCCTCGATTGATCAGCTTGACATCGAGAATGTCATAGATCTCTTGGAAACCCTTTTTAGAGATATCACAAATGATTTCCCACGCCTTTACAGCATCTGGATCACCGGATTGAAGTGCAACGACTTCTCCTTGCGCCCTTTTTTTAAACTGCGGGTCATCATCGAATCGTTTTTTTGAAGCTTTGTACCAAACAACAAGGTGGGAAAGATCGGTCGATTGGGTGCCAGTAAGAACATCTGGGATCTCTTCTTTCATATAAGCTATGAGCATGCCGAAGGAGGTGCCAAAATCACCGATATGGTTGAGTCTGAGAACATCGTGACCCATAAATTCAAAAAGACGCGCCAGGCAATCGCCAATGATTGTGGATCGAAGATGGCCTACGTGCATCTCTTTTGCAGTATTCGGCGAGGATAAATCGATTACAATGCACTGTTTTTGGGGAAAGTCGATAGCAAGATGCGGCTCTTCCAGGATGGCCTGTGCGGCACGTTCGATATAAGAGTTATCGAGAGTAATGTTTATAAATCCAGGGCCAGCAATCTCCAATTTTGCTATGAATGGAGTGCCCCCCGGCGGGTAGCCCTTTTCAACGATCTCCACATTTTCAATGATCTTTTCGGCTACTTGACGAGGGTTTTGCTGCAGCAATTTCGCCAATTTCATGGATGAATTAAATTGATAATGTCCGAATTTTTCTTGTGAACTTTGGGCCAACTCGATGGGGGCATCGACGATGGATGGAAAAGCCTGTTCGGTGGCCTTCTTGAATTTATTGGTGAGAATTGCCAGTAAATTTTCCATATTGATTCCTTATAATTCACCAATTCCGCGACATTATAATAATAATTTTTCACCACAGAGATCACAGAGAAGAAGAGGAGTGATAAGAGAGATTTTCCTTACCAGAATATATTTTACTCCTTCTTCTCTAAATCTCTCTGTGATCTCTGTGGTAAAAATCTACTAAGGCGTTTTCTTTCAGAGATGTGTGAACTACTGCAAGACATGATAGCAGCTTGGAGAATTAAGAGCTATTCTAACTAAAGCGAATCGGTTTAGTCCTCTTTCCAATCATGTGTTGTAAATTATATTCAGCAATCTCATCAGCAACCTGACTCGGAGGCTTTTTCTCTTTTTCAGAAATATTAAAGATCTTTAAAAGCCTATCATATAAATGACCGACGCGGTCTCGAGAAACTTTAGGATCATAGCCGTTGGGTTCAAATTCTACAGCTACGTTGATGATACCTCCTGAATTGACAATATAATCAGGAGCATACAAAATCCCCCTTGCCATCAGCAATAATCCATCTTCCGGTCTTTCCAATTGATTATTCGCAGATCCTGCTACTCCCTTACAAACAAACTGAGGGATGGTGTTTTCATTGAGAATGCCTCCAAGGGCACAAGGACTAAAAATATCGCAGGATGTTGAATACACATCTTTTGGGGAAACCGTTCGCGCACCATATCTCAAGGCAAGGGTGTGAAGCTGCTGTTCATCAGTATCGCAAAAAATTAAGTCGGCTCCCTCCCAAAAAAGTAAATAAGCTAGTTTACTCCCCACATGCCCCAAACCTTGAATTAAAATTTTTCGATGTGTCAAAGAGCGTTGATGCCATATTTTCTGTGAAACAGCTTGGAGCCCTCGGAAAATTCCCCAAGCAGTGAAATGACTGGGATCGCCGCTACTTTTTTCTGTGGGCAATGCAACAACATAGGGAGTCTTTTTTCGCAATATCATCATATCTTCAGGAGAAGTACCGACATCTTCGGCAGCAATATATTCCCCATTAAGAGTGTTGATAGCATCAGCGAAAGAAAGTAGTAATTGTTCTGTTTTATCTTTGTGAGGATCACCTAAGATGACGCTTTTTCCACCGCCTAAGCCATCTTCAGCCACTGCGGATTTGTATGTCATTCCCTTAGCTAAGCGTAGGACATCCTGAAGGGCATCTTTTTGGTTAGCATAAGGATACATTCGAGTGCCGCCCAAAGCAGGTCCTAAAGTAGAGTCATGAATGGCGATATAGCTATGAAGATTTGTCTCGTGATCGATTGCTTCAATGACTTTTTTATAGCCTTCAATTTTAAGCTCGTTAATTATCAACATAGTCCCCCCATTCAACCTAAATCGTGATACTAACAATCACACGCATTGTGAACAATAGACTTTCGTGAACCCGCAGCCTATCCCCTGCATAAAGCTAAGGCCGGAAACCTAAGTAAAAAAAAGTAACAGGATATGCAGGATCAGGCAGGATATGAAGGATAGCGAGCATCCTCTTGAAATTCAAAAGAATTTCCAATGAAGCTAAGGCCGGGAGGCCTTAGCTTTATGCAGGGATAGGCTGCGGGTCAGGAAAGAGTTGTGAAGGCTAATGAGAAGCTGCCGGGGATGGGAGCGCTTGGCATCTTTGGAATGTGGCTTCGCTGAAACGAGCCCGATATATGAATCGCTTTGTCAGAAAAAATATCCAACTTAATACTTAGAGTCGATATGTTGCGGACTTCATCCACTACAACTTCAACCTGTGGATTTCTTAAAGCTTTTAATAGGGCAGTCTGAGAAACGTTGTCTAAACCATGCTGTCGAAGCAATATGCGAGCTTTCATTTTTAAGGCATCTACTTCGTATTGGAGAACACCATTAAATTTCCCTATATTCAGAATATCATTATATATTTTGTGTGGTACTGAATCCAAATCGCCATTCTTTCGAAGAAAAATGTGTTTCGGAATTTTCACACAATGTCGTTTTAATTCTTCAATAAAGGGTTTTTCGCTAAATCGTGCAATCCACTTACTGTGCTGCTTATGGGTTGTTTCTCTTTCAAAAATAGCATGAAATCTTTCTATTGCCGCTGTTGCTGAGGCTGCAAGTTTTTGCTCTTCAGGATCTCCTTCATGCATGTTTGCGATGAGCAAGTGGTGACAACGAAGGGTTTCGATGGCAAGCAACACTCTATTTTTGACATGCAAACGACGCTCTTCCTGCTGGGCGCGGGCTCTTCGAGAAAATGTTGTCGAGATGAGATGTCGAATAATTGAAAGTGGTTCAGGACTATCCTGGATGGAAAATCCATCGAGCACAGAAATCGCCCTTTCAATCGCAGACGTAGAATCTCTTTTGAAGGTAGTTTTGCTTATCATTTTAATTGTTATTGATCTTTATGTTGTTCAGGAATTGGTTTTCCACAAGCAGCCTCGACCGATATCTTCGTTCCTTGAATGATGTCGAGGGCATTGTGATGCTCTAATGCATTTTCAACGGAGATCAACTCTCCCCTTTTTAAGTACTCAAAAGCTCGGGTATCAATAGAATGCTCTTTCTGGTTTGACCCCAGTACCTTTTTCCCATCTGTGCCGCATAAATAATAACGAGTTCCTTGAAATGTCTCCACAGGTGGACTGATGACCCTGTAAAGTTTTTCCTCAGGCAATTCTGGCCATTGTGCTTTAGGACTGCGCAAGATCAAATAACTCATTTTCAGAGAACCTAAATTAATTTTAGCAGAACGCTGAAATTGTTTGATGAGATCGGGCTTTTCAAATTCCCTTTGGGCATAACAAGGGCTATCTTTAGCTTGCAAAGCCGGACATTGGCCTCTCCATATGCATGGAGCTTGCACTGGGACTCCCATTTGCACAAGTTTATCCCGCAATTCTAAGATTCGTCGATTGGGTTCCAGATGAGAGTCATCCACGATCAACAAAAATCCAGTGGGTGTTAATCGTTGTAAGAGCTTAGAGATAAATTTCTCTTGCTGATCCATCCAATTTTTTTGATTTGATGGAAAGAGCTCTTCAAGGCAATGACCCAAAATAATAAGATCAAATTCACCTTCTACAGGCATTGGAGAGTTTCCATTTTTCCAATGTCGAATATTGAGTGGATAGCCATAACGACCTGCAACTTCAGCACCGAGTTGTAAAGCGTTAACACTTCTGTCCATGGCAATAACTTCACTTGCTCCATGGCGCAGAGCAGCAAATCCAAAAGGGACTGGTCCGCTGCAAACATCCAAGACCCTTCGTGGAACCACGGGTAATTCATTCAGCAGTGAAAGCCCTTGCTGATAATGGATTACCCAATGATACAGAAGATAGGCTCCAAGCAGCTGCGTGTCGGCAAAATAGTCTTTACCAATCAAATCTTTTTCAGTTTGCAATCCTTTTTGAAGCGTTTGAAGACCGGTTACAACACCCCGAAACTCTCGTGTTTGAAGAACATCTGGCGGCCCAGCTTCTTTATGCAAACGCCTCCATAATCCTATTAAAAGAGGCATCAAGTTGGAAAGATCTGAATCAGGTGCACGTTTGCTTTTCATACATTTTTACCGAAAAATTGAATCTCGTTCATTTTGGGAAATTTCTCGCCATTTCCCGGTCTCAAGTGCCCCTAAATGCAATCCTCCGATGCGGATCCGGCTCAGTTCCAGCACTTGCAGTCCTGCAGACTCCAGGAGAATGCGGACCTCATGTTTTTTTCCTTCGGTAACAGTCACTTTTACCGTACCACGTCGCACTTTTGTAACATTTGCAGGTTTTACAAAGATCCCTTCAACTAATGCCCCATTCGAAATCGCAATAAGATGGTCGTGAGTGACCTCTTTGTCAGTTTTTGCCAAATATTCTTTTGGAAGGTTTGAAGAGGGATGGATCACCTGGTTTGCAAAATGGCCATCATTAGTCACCAACAGTAATCCTTCAGTATCCTTATCCAGACGACCTACAGTAAAGAGACGTTGCTCGATCCCTTCAAACAGGTCGACGACAAGCTTTGACTTTTCTCCACCTTTACTGGAACAAATGTAACCAGCGGGCTTATTGACCATATAGTAAACTTTTTCCTGGGCAGTAGCGCAGATAGGTTCATTATCCACAGCAATGCTGTCACGTTGACTGACCATTGTCTGGGGAATTAAAACTACAGAATTGTTCACCTTGACACGGCCAGCGAAGATGATTTCTTCACACGAACGGCGAGAGGCGACCCCTGCTGCAGCCATTACTTTACTTAATCTTTGTTTTGGATTTTCCATTTTTCACTTCTATGATTGAATTTTTATTACCTATCATAAAAGAAAGTACACCTAAAAAGCAATCATATTATTCCACAGCAATTTCCACAAAAATGTCACTAGATAGGCAGATGTATCCATTTCGTGAACGCGCCCGAGCCCGAGCCCCCGCCCGAACCACTCGCATCAGGCTAAGGAAGGCAACGTCTTAGTAAAAAAATTAAACGCAAAGGCGCAAAGACCCGAAGCCGCAAAGAGAATAAGATATTTTTTCAATCCAAATGGAAATTTAATATTCTCTGCTTTCTTTGCGGCTTCGGGTCTTTGCGCCTTTGCGTTTAATTTTTTTACTAAGAGTTGCCTTCCTTAGCCTGATGCGAGTGCCTGCATATTTTTGATAGGCGCAAAATAACGATCTGTTTAGAATGGATCATCAATTAATCAACGAGGTTTTATGCTAATAGGAATACCAAAAGAGATCAAAAATCACGAATATCGCGTAGGAGCAACTCCTGCAATGGTGCGAATGCTTGCCGAAGCCGGACACAAGGTTCTTGTGCAGAAACATGCAGGAACAAAAATAGGTTTCACAAATGAAATGTACGAGCATGCTGGTGCAAAAATCGTTGAAACTGCAAAAGAAATCTATACAGCCGAAATGATCATAAAAGTTAAAGAACCGCAAAACGATGAATTTCTCCTTCTTAAAGAAGGTCAAATTCTGTTTTGTTACTTACACTTGGCTCCGGATCCAGAACAAACTAAACATCTGATTGAAAAAAAAGTCGTAGCAATCGCTTACGAAACCGTAACTGATGCACACGGAAGGTTGCCTTTGCTCGTCCCAATGAGCGAAATCGCAGGACGTATTGCCATTCAAGTAGGAGCCACAACGCTGCAATTGAATAATGGCGGCAAGGGATTGCTCTTAGGAGGAGTCCCCGGTGTGTATCCAGCCCGCGTTTTGGTCATCGGTGGCGGAGTTGTTGGAACAGAAGCCGCACGTATGGCAATGGGATTGGGAGCTACCGTAACAATTGTTGATAAAGATCTCAATCGCCTTCGCCAACTTGATGCACTCTTCGGACCGAATTTAAAAACACTCTACTCCACTTCTACTTCCATTGAGGAAGCTTTGATCGCGACCGATCTCGTGATAGGAGCTGTTTTAATTCCTGGAAAAACAGCACCTAAATTGATCACGCGAGAGATGATAAAAAAAATGACCCCTGGTTCAGTTCTAGTCGATGTGGCGATCGACCAAGGGGGCTGCAGCGAAACATCTCTACCGACGACACATACTGATCCCACATATATCGTCGATGATGTCATCCATTATTGCGTCACTAATATGCCAGGTGCATGTGCTCTGACTTCGACACAGGCCCTAACCAATGCAACATTGGATTATGCCTTGAAAATCGCCAACAAGGGATATAAGGAAGCATTGAAGGAGCACGCAGGCCTTCGAGATGGTCTTAATATCTGTTTCGGCCATGTGACCAATCAACACGTTGCTGATGATTTGGGTTACAAATATGTCGATCCAATGACATTGCTCAATTAACCTCAATACGTGCCCGTGTGCGTGCCCGAGCCCGTGCCCGACTCAAATTGGACAAATTAGTTCGGGCACGGGCACGCACACGGGCACGGGCACGTAATTTAAGAGGTTGTGTAATGCGGTATTTGATAGGAATTGACTTAGGCACAACAAATAGCTCTGTTGCCTACGTTGACATCCAGCTTCCTAACTTGGCAATTCAACCCTTTCGCGTTCACCAACTAGTCTCCGAAGGGCGCATCGAAGCTTTGCCCAATCTCCCGTCATTCTACTACGCCGCATCGCAGCATGAATGGTCACAACATGCTTTAGATATCCCTTGGAAGAAAAATCCCGATTATTTTGTAGGAACCTTTGCTCGCGATCATGGAGCTCGAGTTCCAACACGACTTATCCAATCTGCAAAAAGCTGGTTATGCCACTCCTCTGCTAATCGACGAGAGAAAATTCTACCTCTAAATGCTGCCGATCAAGCACAGCGAATCAGCCCCATAGAAGCCACAGCCCGCTATTTAGAACAAATCAAGGAGTCGTGGAATCACGCTTTTGCACAAAATGACCCTGAAAATGAATTTGAAGTCCAAGAGATCATTTTGACCGTACCCGCATCTTTTGATGAGGTCGCCCGCACACTCACCATCGAAGCTGCTAAGCAGGCAGGCTTTAGCAACATGACTCTTTTGGAGGAACCTCAAGCAGCCTTTTACAGCTGGTTATCCCAACATGAAAAGAATTGGAATCAACAGCTTAAAGCTGGAGAATCAATACTCGTTTGTGACGTCGGTGGAGGCACCACCGACTTTAGTTTAATGACAGTCGTTGAAAGGGAAGGACAACTTTCCATTCAGCGAATGGCTGTTGGAGACCACCTGTTGCTTGGCGGCGATAACATGGATGCCGCCATCGCCCATTTTCTCGAGCAAAAAACTGGTCGGGAATTATCTACAACCCAATGGTTGCAGCTATGCCATGAAGCCAGAAAAGCCAAAGAATACCTGTTAGCATCCTCTGATTCCAATGCCGTTTATAAAATTGCAATACAGGGAAGCGGCTCTGCAGTGATTTCTGGAAGCATCCTTACTGAAATCAATCGGACTGAATTGGAAAAGCTTCTCTCACAAGGATTTTTTGGAGATTTTTCATGGAATGAAGCATTACAGTTGCACAAAGCAAAGGGACTTCGAAGCATGGGCTTGCCCTATGAAGACGATCCTTCGATCATCAAGCATTTGGCAACTTTTCTTAATGAAAGCAGCTCTGGAAATATCGAGAACGGTCCTGATTATTTGCTATTTAATGGCGGTACGATGAAGGCAGCTTGTTTTCAGCAGGCGGTCCTTCATTCTCTTAATCGATGGTTTCCAAAAAAACATGTTACAACGCTACCCTCAGCCAGCCTAGATTACGCAGTATCGAGAGGAGCCGCTTATTATGGGAAGGCCCGTCGCGGTTTAGGAGTGAAAATTGGGGGAGGAATGGCCCGAGGTTATTATCTCGGAGTCAATGTTAGCGGCGCAATACAAGCTCTGACACTATTGCCTCGCGGCAGTGAAGAAGGAACCAGCTACGAGCCCGAAACTACCTTTTGGCTGATCCCAAATACCCCTGTTTCGTTTCAACTCTATCATTCTCATACACGTTTGCACGACCGTTCTGGAGATCTCGTTGCCATTGATCCTGTTGAGTTGCAGACACTTCCATCAGTGAACACTGTGTTGCGATTTGGAAAGCAGGAAACCGGAAAAGCAACGACAGAAAAGATTCCAGTCCATTTAGGAATACGCTACACAGCAATTGGCACCCTTGAATTGTGGCTGAAATCTCAAAATACGAGTCATCAATGGGCCTTAGAATTTCAGTTGCGCAGCTCTTCAGGGCAAGACAATACCCTTTCTAACCTAAATCAAGGGCGAAAAGATGAAATTTTGGATAGCAGTCAACTACAAAAAGCCAAGGAAGTCATTCTTGAGACGTTCACAGGTAGCTTGCATCCCAAACAAACAATGGAAGTTCTGGAAAAAACCCTCCAACTTTCTCGTCAACAGTGGTCTCTTAGTGTGTTGAGAGCATTAGCAGATGCTCTATTACTTCAGGGAGGCAACCGAAAACGTTCTGTCGAACATACGTTGAGATGGTGGAACTTGGCTGGCTTTTTTCTTAGACCAGGTTATGGGTTTCCTTTAGATGACTATCGCTTGAAAGAATTTTGGAAGGTCTTGCTCGGGGAACTCAAAGGGAAAAAATCGCAAGAGGAACAAATTCAACAGTGGATCTGTTACCGAAGGATTGCCGGTGGATTGAACAAAGGACAACAAGCTCAGCTCTCGAGTGAGATTTTGCCAACGATCTTGAAGTCTGGGGCAATTGCTCCAAAGGGAAAAGGGGAAATTTACAGCCATTCTGAAAAGATTCGCGTTCTAGGCGCCTTTGAATTGCTCGATGTTGCCACAAAGATACGATTGGGAGATGCTTTGATTGATTATATCGTGTCACAAAATGGTTCTGAGGCAGATTTTTGGACAATAGGGCGACTTGGAGCACGCCATTTGGCATATGGTTCCTTCGCTCATGTGGTTCCTCCGGAAGTAGCGATGAAGTGGATTAATAAGTTGTTGACAATACAAAGCCCCCACATCGCTTTTATCATAGGGAATTTAGCTCGCAAAACAGATCGACGAGATTTAAATGTCTCGCAACAAGTAATAGATAGTGTTTTGAGGTGTTTTGCAGGTGGCGAAGCTGAGGCTCGTTTGAAGAAGCTGTTGTTGACAGAGGCTGAACTTACACAAGAGGAGCAGAACCAAGTGTTTGGCGAGCAATTGCCGCATGGTTTGACGATCGGATAGCGTGTTTTTTTTACCACAGAGATCACAGAGAAAGGGGAGAGGAGAAGAGGAGAAAATTTCAATGATAGATGAACAAGAAACAAAAGAAGAGCTACTTGCACGAGAGTTTCAGGACGCGAGTCAAGATACTGAAAGAAACGCTGAAATCGAGCTATGGGATACATCTCTTGGGGATGGTCTAGATGAAACAAATGAATACTAGCTTTGTTGATTATTGATATTTTGAATCCCCGTGAATTTGATTTTTTGTCATTTTTGCCTCTATATTCTCTCATTCTGTAGTCCACACCTAAGGTGACGCGAGCCCTGCGAGCAAAACCGCAGGTGTGGAATCTATTGAAACGCAAAATAACCAGGCAGAGGCTATGAAAAAATCGATAATTGGTTTGTGCCGGCCCTCCGGGACGGTATGTAAAGGTTGGCGCTTACCCAGGCTTCGCTTACCCCTCCGGGGAGCCTCAGCCTGGGCTATTATGTGAACAGACCCTCCGGGCTGTATGCGGGAGCTTTTGTTAGAAAATCACTTTTCACACTGCCCGGAGGGCTGTTTACATAATAGCCCAGGCTGAAGCTCCCCGGAGGGGTAAGCGAAGCCTGGGTAAGCGCCAACCAACACATACCGTCCCGGAGGGCCGGCACAAACCACTTATCAAATTTTCACAACCTCGCACTGGTTCTTCTTTATTATTTTTCCTTTTCTTATTCAAATACATGCTTAGGATCATAAAGAATATCTTCTGCTGCACCAATTTGCAAAATTAAGATTTAATATGCTACAGTGCTTTTTTTAGAAAAGTGCTTTTCTACGATAAAGTGAGAAAACAATGGACTGGATAATAATGTTGACCATCATTGGAAGCGTTTTAATCCCTATGCTATGTGGATTTGCCCTATTAGCACATAAAATAGATCAAAGATTTGATAGTGTTGATCAACAATTTGATAAGATGCTCAAGAAATTTGATAGTATTGATCAACGATTTGATAGAATATTTAAAAAATTTGACAGTATTGATCAACAATTTGATAGGATATTCAAAAAATTTAATAGTATTGATCAACGACTTGACAGAATATTTACAAAATTTGACAATTTGAACAACTGAAAATGCGGAGGAATTCAGAATCATCTGGGAAAAAATTACATATTTATCGAAAGCTACGCAGTCAAATAGTCATAAAAGTCGGCTTCGGTCATAATCATGATCGCATGATGCATTGCACAAAATGGATGTACTACCTGAATAATTCTCGAATCCCCTACTCCCGGAAGATACAAAGCATCTAAATTAAATGCCTTCTGCGTTTGATTTTCAAGAAAGGAAACTCCAAATAAATAGTCCTGACTGCTAAAACCCTCCTCGCGAACCCGAAAAAACAGCAAATTGTAATTGTACAGAAGCACTTGGATTGCACAAGACAATCCTTTGCTATTCGGAGGAGGATTCCCAAGATAATCGGCTAATTGAGACAAATTCTGGCAAAAGTATGCCGCTTCATACTCCCCTTTCTCCGCTTCTCCAAATAATGCTATAGTATGGGTAGTCATAGTCATATGCTATCCTCCTAACTAACCCTATTATACCAAAAAAGACAAAATTACAAATAAATTATTTCTCTATTTTAATTTATATGAAAACAATTTATAATAAGAAACTTACGTTATATAACATACAACTATTTGATATTATTGGAGTTTTTTATGAGTTTTGACAAGCCTTTAAATATACACGATGATCGTTTCTATATGAATGCGATACTAAGAGAATTTGGAGGAATGCCAGGAGTGGTTGATCCAACCGATTTCAACTTATCTCAATGCGATCCAGAAGAAGAAGGTTCAACTGGAACACGCGGAGCGGATGGCGGCGGATTACCAGAAGCAGATAGACGACGAGAAATAGACAACAAGATAACTATTGCAACAACAACCTCACTATCATCTACCCCTAGAACAACAGCTTCACCTTCATCCTCTTCTTTATCCACTGCATTATACTCTTCCAGTATAGCTAGCAGTAGCTTTTCATCTGCTAGCAGTAGCACTGGAACAGACCCCCTACTTCTCCTGGAAATTAAAAGAGAAGTAGAAAAGGAAGGAGCGAAATTTGAAGGCTTTTTCGCTCTATCAGCATCTATAGGAAGTTTGGTAGAAAGAACAATAAAGGTTGTTAGACCGGCCGAAGCAGGAAAATTTCTATCACTGCTTCATACAGCCGACAACGCTTTTAGAAAAGCAAAAGAATTAGGAGAGACAGAGGCTGAAACTAAATTAAGAAGGAGAGTTTTGGATGCTCCTGAGGTCGTAACAATAAGATTATCGCGTTGCCAAAAATTAATCGAATTTCTACAACCACTCTTTAATCAATATAAATTAATCATAGAAAAACATCTTTCGTACTTGACAATTGAACAGATAGTACATTTTTCTCGTGTAATTGTTATATTGCAGTTACTTAAAAGAAATAGTCTAAAAAACGCAATTAATCCAACTATCGACAAGAACCTAACATTTATTATCCATCGAATTTCAGTAGGAAATTCATACGAAATTCCAGAAAAAATTCAAGACGAACAACAAATGGTAGAACAATCATTTGTTGCCCTGGCTAAACAAATGGAGGATCATTTCAATGAGATTGCTTTTTTAAATATTCTTGCTGACATAGAAATGGAGTATTCTCTAAATAGTTTCTACTCAAGACCTCTATCGCCAGCCAAATTGGACGAACGAGAAGCCATTATTGCTCATACTCAAGTCACAAATCTTCTAAACGATTTTTGCATGGCTATTTTCCCTTTAATAGAAAGAAAAATATCTCATACAAAGCTATTGATTACAAAAGCCCTCACCAAACAGAATATTCCAGTGACTGATAGAACTAGGCTTGAAAAATTGATTATCAGTAAACGGATTGAATTAAATGATCACTTAGGAACTATTGAAAATGCACTTGCTCTTATAAAAATAAAAGTTGCAAATCGCAAATTATATGCTCAAGAAGATCTTAAAACACTGATTACAATATTCGACAGACTAGATTCGTTTTTTAAAGAAGTTGAAAATGGTGTAAAAGCACCAATTTCTAAAATTAAAGCAAAAAAACCTGGCGATATTATGGGAATGCTTTCCACTCTGATGCAAGATTTCCAAAAAATGGGCGATGACATGCTTGATAAAGACGATCAAGATGAATTGGCCATGCCTCGAATATTCTCACCAGCAACGCCTACTACTACCATTGGTATAGAGGCGCTCACTTCAAATCTAACCCTTGCTCGAGATTCGATGAGGCAAGTCAGGTATATTTTTAAAGTCTTTCTCCAAATCAGTAGAAACCGCATTCCAATCGAAGAAGTACCTTCAACAAGTCTAAGTCTAACGCCAACTTCAACTCCAACAGCTACCCCAAAAAAGACGAAAAAAATTAAAAAGAAAAAAGCTACATCAAAAACCAAAGAAGTGGCAGCAAGAGCACTCTCACTAGCACCTAAACACACATCATCCAGCTCCTCTAGCTCGTCTTCAAGCAGTCCAATAATAGTGGATCCTACAATCCCACGAACCCAATTCCTTTCTTGGCTCAGTTACGAGCTGGCAATAGCAAATGGAGTTAAAATGTCTTCCTTACCTTTAAATGGTTTAGGATCACTTATTTCACCAGCTATTGCAACACGCGAAGAGGTATGCCGTTCTGGACAAATTACTGCATTGCGTCAATTAGAGATCGGACTGGAGATGCTCTTTGATCAACGGGCTTATTTAGAAGGGGCTCCTTTACCATTTGCAGGGCCTCTTCATCAGTATGTTACTCTTTTATTGTTCCTATCTATCCAAGAAGGTCTAACAGCAAAGGTGTTAAGTGAAAATCCTACGGGATATCGTTCACATGACATATCGGTAATTCTCGAACAGCTTGATAAAATACCAGAAGGACCTTTGAAGGAAGTTGTAAAGAAACTAAACAATTTGACAACCGTTTATCGTTATGGGGACGATGGTGTGCACCCAAATAAAGGTCAAATAGAGTCGTGGACAAAATTGATGAAGCAAATGTTGCCCTTGTTTCTTGCATCATGTGATGCGGAAAGTGGAAAAAGGATCGAGAAGCGATTAGAGGCTTATTTAAAAGAATTTGATCGTCCTATGGCAATCACAACATCGACTATAAATGCTGAAGTATCCGATGCGCAGTTGAAACGGTTGCGTGTGGCTGAAGGGACCTTAAAGGATGCGATTGTTAGATTGAGTGCATTCATCGAACTTTCCATAAAAAGCGAGGAGGAGGATTACAAAAGTATAAAAATTCTGAAAGCGCTTTTACGGCAACTTAAAATCATCGAGGCTGTTCCATATACAATTACCATGTATCCCCATCAACGGCAACTCGTCATCTCAGCAGGGATGCTGTTTATTTCTGGGAAACAAGTTGTGGAGCTTGCTGGGATAAGAGCAGCATGGGTTCAGGGAGTGGCTGACATTCGGGAAGCACATCCTAAAACTCATCATGATCTCAGAGGAGTACATTGCGATATCTATAAGCTCGACGATGGATTAGGAGAAGGTGTTGTCAAGTTGATTGACGATTTAAATGTTGGGAAGGGGTTTGAGGTGCCTCACGCAATATGTGCAACTCGAGCGCGAGTGACCGAGAGCATGGAGCTCATGAATGAATTGATGAAAAGGGCCTTTGCGTCGGGAGATACTTTGAGAACCTGGATGGTCAGTTCAGAAACAGATGAGAAACGAGCTTTAGAGGCAGTAGATGGGTTGCGAGAGCGAGTTGTAACATATACCGAAAGGATTGCTTCATTATCGTCTACTCTAGTAGCATCGTTGACAGCAGAAATTTAAGGCATTACTAGCAGGCCGCCCATTATCAGGCCGTTGGCCTGATAAAAAAGTTTAAAACTAAAAAGGATGAATAAATTTATGTGTGAATCTTTGATTACGAAATATGATGCAATGAACAATATGTGCAAAGGGACTTACAGTGAAGCTGCAGCCCACTTAATTCAAGGTCGAATATCATATAGTTTTCAATCTTGTTCAAAAACTCGGCAATGGCTGCTTGGACTACCCGTCGTCCTCATTAATTTGGCAATAACCTCTGTGGCATTTGTTGCTAAAATCATTGAATGCCTTGCCATGAGCATTATTAATTTAGTCGGTTGTTGTTTCAGTAAAAATTACACATTCAAAAATTACTACACATATTTACTGACGTTGGCTGCTTCTCCTTTAGTTTATATAATGGAGCAGGTGATAAATCTGCTCAAACCGTTTGGGCCGAGGCCGAGTCTTGAATACGACTTTACATCTTTTTCTGAAATGATGTTTAAATTAACCTACCCTCAACTAAAGTATGAGAAGGTAGAAAATAGGGTCAATATGCTTTTTGATGTGCTTTTTACCGAAAATGGAATATGTACAAAACCCGAGGATTTCCAAAAGAACTATGAACAAGGAAGTGACTACTCTTTTGATTCGAAAGACGAGATAGTCCTCGGCTGTTTCGCACATAAAATCCTTCCTTACTGGCATTTTGTACTGCCTGCAAAGGACAACAAAGACACAATTTTAGAATCTTTTAAAGGACGCTTTCATCTTTATGATAAATATGAAATAGAAGATATGAAGGGGTTACCTATAGAAAGCAAATTGTCATAATCAGGATTGGGTTCAGGCATGCAATTTGAGGCGAGAGAATGGGTTCAGGCATGCGATTTGCAATTTGGGCAAACTTTATATTAAAACTCTGTTTCAGCCCAAATTACAAATCACAAGCCAGACCCCGATTCTCTCGCCCCAAATTGCAAATCGCATGCGTGACCCCGATTCTCTCACCTCAAATTACAAATCAAGCCAGACCCCAATCTTCTCTGTGTAAATAATTTCCACAAAAAACTACCATGCAGACATGGAAAAGACTTTAGCAAAAAACTTACGCCAGACTTTCACCCACTACCGCTTGCGGTTCTATAAAGCTATCGTATTGGTCCTCATTTCAAATTTGCTGCTAGTTGGGAATCCCCTCGTCTTCAGACACCTCATCCTATCCCTGCAAAACAATCCTGAAGCCTATTTTTCCGATCCATTCAGCGGATTTTTTCCCTGGATTGCTCTCCTTCTCGGCGTCGCCTTACTCGCCTCCCTTTTCAAATACCTCATGAGGATGGAGTTCATGGAGATTAGCCGTGAAGTCGAAGTTGAGGTCCGGGCCAAACTTTTCGTCCGCATACAGAATCAATCCCGAGAATTTTTCGACAGACATGGCATTGGAGAACTCCTCAGCCGCCTCACAAGCGATATCACTGCCTATCGCGATCTACTAGCTTTCGGAATAATGTACCCTCTCTTTTTCATCACATTGGTCATTCCAGGATTTATTGCGCTATTCTCCATTTCTGTTCCCCTTGCTTCCCTTTCACTGATCCCCATTGCAATTATTCCACTGCTGAACTGGGCGTTTCGTGGACCCATCTACAACACATCTCACGCCGTACAAGCTTCCATCGCCCAAATGAGCAACAGGGTCCAGGAGTCTTATACGGGCATTCGCATTGTGAAAGGCTATGTGATTGAAAAACTCATGCTAAAACGGTTTAAAGAAATGTGCTGTTATTTCACGCAGATAAGTTTTAAATTAGCTTGGCTCCAAGGGATTGTGTTTCCTTTGTTCACCCTTGTAACCCGTATGACTACCCTTGGACTTGTCATCATGTCGGGATATATCATCCTGCAAGAATTAGGAAGCCTTAGCGCCGCCGATTTTTTGTCATTTGTTTGGATTCAGTCGTACATCTTTTTTCCAATTTTAATGTTGGGGTGGGTGCTTCCGATTTATCAACGAGGCCGCGCCGCCTACGCAAGACTTGTTGATATTTATGAAGAACCCATCCAAGTAAAAGATAATGCTACATCCCATCTGCAAGTCCATCCAAAGGCAGATATTGCTTTCCATAATCTGACATTTTCTTATTCTGAAGAGTCTCATCCCGTTTTTTCTAATCTGAATTTGGAGATCGAGGGGGGATCTTTTGTAGGAATCACAGGTCCAGTGGGAGCGGGAAAAAGCACCCTTTTCCATTTGCTGAATCGCGACTATGAGATCCCTCACGGAACACTCTTTATTGGCGGCCATGAAATTCATAAATATTCATTAAAGGCACTTCATGAAGCCATTGTGATCGTCGAACAATCCTCGTTTCTGTTCTCTAGAAGCTTGGCTGATAATGTTCGCTTTGGACGCCAAGAGGCAAGTCAGGAGGAGCTTGAAGCTGCGGCTCAGTTCGCTGATTTGCACGAAACCATCATGGATTTCCCAATGCAGTATGACACCGTTGTTGGTGAACGAGGCGTCACCTTATCAGGAGGGCAAAAACAGCGGGTTGCAATGGCTCGTGCCTTTTTAGTAGACCGTTCTATATTGCTTTTGGACGACATTTTTTCAGCCATTGACACATCCACAGAACGACGCATTTTTAAAGCCATCAGCCGCCATTTTAGAGGCAAAACAGTCCTCTTAATCACACATCGGGTATCGATATTAGAGCAAATGGATCGGGTTTTATTTATGTCGAAAGGTAAAATTGTGGAAGACGGTACACCTGCGGAATTAAGTGCAAAAGAGGGGCACTATGCCGCCTTGGCTGCATTACAAGGAAAGCGATGAAAAAGCAAAGTTTATCAGAAAAGTATCGGCATGAGCATACTGCTCCGCCGATGTTCAACTTGGAGTTGATCTCAAGGCTATTATCCTATTTGAAGCCCCATGCTTTCCTTGCATTCACGTCGCTAGTGATTTTAATAATTGCCAGAGCCATCGATGCCTTTGTGCCAGTATATATTGGATATTTGGTCCAAAGCATTCTTCAAGGTACATCCCAAACTTTAGCAAATAAGCAACAGCTATTTTCCATAGCTTTAAGAGAAGCTACAGTGGTTGGAGCCTTACTTCTTGCTAGCTACCTTTTAGACATGGCAGGGATGGTTGTCAAAAACTGGATAGGGCAAAAAGCCCTCTTCACGTTGCGCACAGAGGTTTATAATCATATTCAACATCTTCCCATTTCTTATTTCGACCGCCATCCGACAGGACGACTCATCACACGCACCATTCATGACGTGGAACAGATCAATCAGATGTTTATTGAAAGTGTTATTCCGCTCCTTGGCAGTATTTTGTTATTTGTCGGGATGTCTATAGGTATTGCTTTCGTCAATTGGCATATTGCCTTGGTGTTTGCAATGATTACTCCTTTAGTGGTATGGCTGACATATCGATTTCAGCACTATCAACACTATTGCTACAACATGATTCGCAATATCGTGTCGGCAATGAATACATTCATTCAAGAATACCTTTCAGGCACTTCAACCGTGCGCACATTTGGTTTGCAAGAACGGGAAAAAAAGCGATTCGACGAATTAAATCGCGATAACTGCGATGCAAATATGGAAGCAACACACCATTTTTCATACTTTGTTGCTGGGATCGATTTGCTACAAAGCATCTCGCTTATCGCAGCTTTTGTCGTCCTTGTGATGGTTACGCCACCCCATAGCAGTTTCCAAGCAGGAACCTATTTCACATTTAGCCTCTATACATTAATGTTTTTCCGCCCTCTGATCGATTTAGCAGATCGATATAACATTCTACAATCAGCCATGAGCGCTGCCGAACGCATTTTTGCCGTTTTAGACGAACCACAAGAGCTCATGAATAGCAAAGAACTATCGTTACAAGAAGTGGATTCCATTAAATTTGAAGATGTGTGGTTTGCCTATGATGCACAAAATTGGATTCTGAAAGGAGTTTCTTTTGAGATCGCAAAAGGGGAATCGGTTGCCTTTGTGGGGATGACGGGAGCTGGAAAAAGCACGATCATCAGTCTTCTCATGCGATTTTATGATTTTCAAAAAGGAGACATCAAAATCAATGGAAGGAGTATCAAAGACTATCCCTTGCATGGTTTAAGACAGCAATTCAGCGTCGTATTGCAAGATCCCGTCATTTTTTCAGGAACTGTGGAGGAGAATATCTCGCTCTACTCCCCTGAAATTACTCTTGAGAAGGTTGATAAAGTAATCGATCACTTGAACTTGCGCTCTTTCATAGACAGACTACCGCATGGATTACAGCAAGTCCTTTCTGAACATGGTGAGAGCATATCGATGGGAGAACGGCAACTCATTTCTCTAGCCCGTGCAGTAGCACATCGACGGAGTGTCATGGTTTTAGATGAAGCCACAGCAAATATTGATTCAACGACTGAAAAAGTGATCCAAAGGGCTTTGCAAAAGATTCTGAAGAGTCAAACATCCCTTGTTGTAGCGCATCGACTTTCAACGATACAAGATGTGAATAGAATTATTGTCTTGCATGAGAGTCAAATTGTAGAAATTGGGTCTCATGCGGAGCTATTGGGCAAGAAAGGCCTCTACGAAAAGCTCTACAAACTCCAATTCTCAAACAATTACGCGTCAAGCTAAGGCAAGAGATTTTACCACAGAGCCCCTTCGTGAACGCGCCCGAGCCCGCGCCCGTTGCCCGACCTTTTCCTGAATAGGTCTGAGTCTGAAATATGTATTAATTCGGGCAACGGGCGCGGGCTCGGGCGCGTTCACGAAGGGGGTGGTTTCTGTGATCTCTGTTGTAAAACCTAAACCGGCCGCTTAGCGTATCGATGTATAGCCGCCGGGGATGCCGTTCTTCGAAAATACCACCTGCCAAAGTTGAATGTTCCTCGCACGAAATGCTGCCGCACACCCCAACAAATAAAACTTCCACATCCGATAAAATCGCTCGTCATACGAACCCTTTAATTCCAGCCAATGGTCATTAAAATTATTAAACCATGCCATCAAAGTTTTGTCATAATCTGCTCCAAAATTATGCCAATCCTCCATAACAAAACATTTCTCCGAGCTTCGAGCCAATTGAGCAATCGACGGTAGCATTCCATTTGGAAAGATGTACTTATCAATCCAAGGATCTGTAGAGTATACCGAAGCATTGTTGCCAATGGTATGCAGCAAAAATAAGCCATGATCTGGCAAGCATCGATGTGCCATTTTCATATAGGCCTTATAGTTTTTGTAGCCTACATGCTCCATTTGACCAATCGATACAATCCGATCAAATGATTCATTGACATCGCGGTAATCTTGAAATCGCAATTCTATTGGCAATCCCTTACATAGTTTCTTTGCTAGATCAAGCTGCTGATGAGAGATGGTGATCCCGACAACCTTCACGCCGTAACGCTCTGCGGCAAATTTTGCAAAGCTACCCCAACCACAACCGATGTCAAGAACACGCATCCCTGGTTGCAAATAGAGTTTTTTACATACGAGATCGAGCTTGGCAACTTGCGCATCATCAAGATTGTTTGCATCCTTCCAATAAGCGCACGAATATGTCATCCGGCTGTCGAGCATTCGCTGAAAAAGGACATTACTCAGATCATAATGCTGTCTTCCTACATCCAGAGCCCTTTTTTTCGACTGTCGATTTAAGAAAAATGCTCCAAGAGAAGTCATCAGGGATGTGAGGGAATTGGCTTCTGAAATTTTCTTCTGCACAATGCGGTAGATCGCCTCATCCAGTTGCGCGGAATCAATCCATCCTTCCATAAATGATTCCCCCAACCCAAGAGAACCTTGGAAAAGAACATTCGGGAAAAACTGATCATTATACACTTGAATGTCCCATGGTCGATTCCCATTGAGATGAACGTCGGCATAAGAGAATTTTCGCTTTACAATAGCCTTTATTGCAGTTTTATACATACTGACTCCACAACCCTATTAAGAAGCTTTTTGGCGATTATAACTTATGACTCCATAGATTCCCATACTAACCCATGCAGCAAAGAAACACCAAACAGAAATATATGTGACGGTATAGAAATATTGAGCAACAACAAAGCCGAGTAAGTTAGCAATACCTAGTATTGAACTCCCTTTCAAACTTGAGAAGAATGGGGGAAGTAATGTGCTGACACAATAGACAATTACTGGAATATAAATAGCTAACAAAGGCAATGAATATTTAATACTATGCTGAAAAAACTCGACTGAAACACTATCTAGCGACCACCAATACAAAACCCCATAGACACAATAAGATACGTATGCAATGCCAAGCAATAACAGTGCAAACAGCCAGTATCGAGCCCACGGTTTCTCCTCAGCAACAAAAAATGAAAGAGGAATCCAGACAGGCCAAACCAAAATGGCCATAAAGAGAAAGATATTTCTAAGGGTTGGCGCATACTCTACATAATCAGCAAGACTTTCCTTTGTAGTAAGCCATAAAAACCCCTCTGTAAGCTGCTGAAAGGCAAATAGGAACGGTATTGATGCCAATAAAATCTGGTTCGATTTTGAAATTTTTGAAAGCGTCAGACAGCCCATGATTGTCAATACAACGGCCCCTGTAAAACTTGCTTCTGCTGAAAAACACATTTTTAATCCATAGAAGTTTTTTTCTCATCATAATTTTTTTCCCTTTTTCGTCCACCAGAAAGTATGCAAGAAACATGCAAGAGAGAAAGTCGTCCCTGCTTGC
>JABDBC010000022.1 GCA_013288825.1 Chlamydiota bacterium | reverse complement strand
TAAAAAAAAAGCTTCTATCCTCGGTTGAGAACAGAAGCTTAGATCGGAGCAGAGGGATTCGAACCCCCGACCTACTGCTCCCAAAGCAGCCGCGCTAGCCAAGCTGCGCTATGCTCCGATGTGGTGCAAAATATATCAAATGCTCCTTTTTCTCTCAACGCAAATTATCTCATTTTGTTAATGTCAAATTAAAGAAATATGTTGTCATAAACCTTCATTTAGGAGAATCTCATGAACTTTCTATTTAAATGCGTTATTTCTGTACTATTGCTGCTGCCGAGTTTTAATGCATTTGCAGCTCGCGAAAGGAATGATCGAGATTTATACGAGAAAAACTGGATGCGACAAAAAGCTCAAAGAGAACGAAACGAACGCAATCAAACACAGCGCCAAAACTGCGAACCTTATTGTGAGCAACATTATTATGTCCCGCAACCTGCGACTCCCTATCCTCAACACATGGATGGCCCCGCCGTGACTGAACAGTAACATTTTTTAAGAAGGTATGCCCAATCTTATTGACATAGCACTTTCAGAGACTTGAAAAATAGTGGATAAATCCTTGATAGAATTGATTTTTTCATCCATTGCCTTATTAATTAAATTCCATGGCATGAGGATTTCGGCAGCTAACTTGTTTGCCTCTATTTCTTGTTTATTGCTAAGGCCACTACGATATAGGGCATCATCTACAATTCCGTCGCCGATTGCATCTTTGTGCAAAATAAAGTGTGCTATCTCATGAGCTATTGTAAAGCGTTGTCGCGTGCTCGGATCTTTTTTATTTACGACAATCGCATAACCACTGGGACCTCCTTGAGTGCTATCTTTTTTAATCATGCCAGATAATCCTTCACCAATTGCGCTATACACGTTTATTCCTAAATCGTGTGCAATTGCTAATATATAAATTGGAGCTCTCTGTTGATGCCTTCTCAATACTTCCCTGATCTGTCTATTTAATACATTATTCATATATTCCTTCCAGCTCTAAAGGGTCTTTATGCATCCTTCCACTACCTTCTTGAAATATCTCTTCTGCATTTTTTTGTAACGGTTTTGTCATTTTCGCATCAAGAAGCATTCGTTGCAGTTCTTCCTTACCAAACTTATCTAACATTTCATTGAACAACCTTGGAACTTCCTGTTGGACCGTCTTTTCAGCTTTTTGTTCTGCGCGGCTCATGATTTCAATATAACCCCAAAATGCTACAACAGCTAACCCGATACCAAAAACAGAGACGATTACTTGCAAAATGGCAAATTGATTGGCCTGCGCTGACAGAAAGATACCGATAGATTCTGTTTCAGAAAAAATACTTTCTTTTGAATTGACAAATGGAAGACCAAAGCGAAAAATCAGGAAGGCCATAGTTAGCAAATTAACGATAGCTAGAAAAAAATTTGTCTTTTTCATTTGTTGTTTTTCTCATTAGTGTCGAGAATCAATTCTACAACTTTCCAAAAAAAATACAATGATATTTTCAAGCTTTGACTGATTTTTATGAAGTGAGTATAGCTACTAGAATAAAACATGGCATCTGTGTTATCATATGATGACTACCAAATTATTGGGTAACCATGCAAGTGATTCCAACTAAAATTCCTGAAGTCAAACTTTTAGAACCCAAAGTGTTTGGCGATGCCCGCGGTTTCTTCTTAGAAAGCTATAACAAAATAACCCTCGCAAATGCCCTTGGATTTGATCCTGACTTCGTTCAAGACAACCATTCCCATTCCTCAAAACATGTCTTGCGAGGACTCCATTATCAAATCAAAGACCCACAAGGGAAACTGGTTAGAGTCGTCATGGGAGAAGCTTTCGACGTCGCCGTTGACCTACGAAAAAGCTCGCCATATTTTGGAAAGTGGATCGGAGCCCTCCTCTCAGCAGAAAATAAACGGATGCTATGGATTCCTCCAGGATTTGCCCATGGATTTCTTGTTCTCTCACCGCAAGCCGATTTCCTCTACAAAACGACCAATTTCTACGATGCCAGCTCCGATTGCTGCCTCCGTTGGAACGATCCTGA
The DNA here is from genome assembly GCA_013288825.1 of Chlamydiota bacterium. Lineage (GTDB taxonomy): Bacteria > Chlamydiota > Chlamydiia > Chlamydiales > Parachlamydiaceae > JABDBC01. The sequence continues at coordinate 31,149 of JABDBC010000022.1, read as the reverse complement.
CGTTGCCATTGAATGGCCTATCAACCATGCAGACCCCATATTGTCTGCAAAAGACAGCCAAGGCAGATTTTTAAGAGACGCCCCAATTTATGAATAAAAGTGAACATATGAGTAAAAAAATTGTTCTTTTAGGTTCTACAGGACAAATAGGATGGGAACTTCATCGGTCTCTTACCACCGTAGGTCAGGTCATTCCATTAAATCGAGAGGCAGCCGATTTGTCCAAGCCAGAAATGGTTGTACAAGAAATACGAAAACATAAACCTCACATTATTGTTAATGCAGCTGCATACACAGCTGTCGATGCTGCTGAGACAGAATCTGAAAAAGCAATGACTATCAATGCCAAAGCTCCTGGAATGCTTGCTGAAGAGGCAAAAAGGCTCGGGGCTCTTCTGGTCCACTATTCTACCGACTATGTATTTGATGGAAATAACACATCCCCATATCGAGAAGAGGACCCAACAAACCCCCTAAATAGCTATGGCAAGTCAAAATTAGAAGGGGAAAAAGCAATCCAAGCTCCAGCAGGAAAGCACCTTATCTTTAGAACAAGTTGGGTTTATGGGATGCGAGGACAAAATTTTCTACTTACGATGCTGCGATTGGGAAAAGAAAGAGATGAATTGAAAGTGGTCGACGATCAGATTGGAGCACCCACGTGGTGCCGTCATATCGCTGAGGCCACTTCACAGATCTTAGCCCAGAAAGATCTGCTTGACCAGAAAGCTCTCACAGGAATATACCACATGACATCTTCCGGCAGCACCTCTTGGCATGGATTTGCAACAGCAATTTTTTGAACAATGGAAATCACGACAGAAAGTACCGCGCTTGATCGCTATTCCATCTTCAGCGTTTCCATCGGCTGTGAAAAGACCTCCCTACTCTGTGTTATCGAATGAAAAACTAAATAAAATTTTTGGTGTAAAATTACCCCACTGGGAAGAATCATTACTGCTTCTCTAGGAGAATATTGTGTTTCGGGAATTCATTCCTAAATCTTATCATCTTCTGCGCTCAGGATATACCTTCAGCACATTCCGGAAAGATCTCGTAGCAGGAATAACTGTAGGCATTATAGCCCTTCCATTGGCGATGGCATTTGCAATCGCTTCAGGAGCAACTCCTGAACAAGGATTGATTACTGCGATCATTGCAGGCTTTTTGATCTCAGCGCTCGGAGGAAGCCGCGTTCAAATTGGTGGACCCACCGGCGCTTTTGTCGTTTTAATCTATGACATTATCCAGCGCAATGGCTATCCAGGACTCGTTGTCGCCACTTTTATAGGGGGATGCCTCCTAATTCTTTTTGGGATTATCCGAATAGGATCATGGATAAAGTATGTTCCCCACCCGCTGATTACAGGATTTACAGCCGGAATTGCGGTGATCATTTTTTCTTCACAAATCAAAGATTTTTTCGGATTGGAAATGGGAGTCCCTCCTGTCCATTTTATCGATAAATGGAAGGCTTATTATGAAGCATTGCCTACTCTGCATGGGACGACCCTTTTACTAAGCAGCGGGACCCTTTTCTTGATTATCTGTATCAGGCGTTTTATCCCGAAACTGCCATGGGGAATTGCAGCCATTGTAATGGCGACGACCTGTGCCTATTTGTTTGGGCTTCCTGTGGAGACCATTTATTCTAAGTTTGGAGAAATTCCCAGCAGCATACCTATTCCTAGCTTTCCTAGCCTTGCCATTCCTGATGACAAATTTTTCGAAATATTCATAGATGGCATTGCCATTGCGTTGCTTTGTGGGATCGAATCTTTATTATCTGCTGTGATTGGCGATGGACTGGTTGGAGGGCAGCATAAATCAAATTGTGAACTTATTGGACAGGGAGTTGCAAACCTTGCTGGATTGCTCTTTGGGGGGATTCCAGCAACAGGAGCAATAGCGCGCACAGCAGCGAATGTCAAAAGTGGTGCCCAGACACCTGTTGCAGGTATTATTCATGCCATCACGCTGTTGCTCATTATGCTATTTTTAGCGCCTGTAGTTAGTCATATTCCATTGCCAGCTCTTGCTGCTATTCTGATCATGGTTGCTTGGAACATGAGTGAAATGAAACAATTCATCAGTTTTCTGAAAGCACCTGTGGGGAATGTGTTGGTTCTTTTGGTTGCGTTTTTCTTGACAGTGTTTGTGGACATTACGATAGCAATTACTTTCGGGATGCTTCTCGCGTGGTTCCTTTCATTCGTCACGCAAAAACAGGACGAAAAAAAAGTAACAGAATAGACAGCGCGCGGATGAGATTTTTATTTTTTACCACAGAGCCCACAGAGAAGACAGAGAGAAAGGGAGGAAAAAGGGGTAAGCGAAGCCTGGGTCCACGCCCCACACATACTCTCGCCCGGAGAGGCGCTACATCAATGGATCTATTAAAAATCCATTCTCTTGTAAACTAAAAACTACTAAAATCAATAACTTCTTTAAATGAATTAGAAACAGTTGATTTTTTATTTAAATCATGATAAGATTCTATTTTTAACTAAATTTAAGGATTATACGATGACATCTATAACTTATAGATTTTGCGATGAATTTTCCCAAGCCAACGACCTTGATTATGCAGGACCTTGTAAGGCAAGGCTAATTGCCATCGCAAAAATTCCAATGCAGCTGATTACCACAACTCTAGATACATTGATTGGAACACCAAAGCTCTTTGAAAGTTTTGTACCTTTCGCAGACGTTGACTATTGCGCATTTAAGACTATTCGCCACCTGTCACCTCTTCAACGCATTGTCAGCAATCTTTTCCGAAGAATTATCGAGATTCTTAATCCAAAGGCCGAATGGACATATGATGACAATTACAACTTTAGATGGAATATCTATACCAAAATATTTGAAGATCAAAAAGACGAAGGCGATGACAAAGACGAAAGCGATGACTTGGTGAAATTTCGGAATTTTCATGGGTTTGACGGAATCACTTCTGGATATTGTCTTTGTAAGGTTGGTCAACTTGTCAATTATTGTAATAATTCTTCAAATAAATTCGTCAAGCACGTGGGAACCCGATTTAGCCTTTTGATAATGGCTATCGTAGCTGTCTTTTGTCGCGCTATTGATTTTGTAATCGGTGCCCTTGCAACTGCAGGATCAATTCTTTTATTAGGGAGAGCGAAACGACTAAATCATATTGCCTGCAAAGGACTGGCTGTTTTATCTGTGATTACTGATATATACATGTGTATTCTGTATATGATAAAACCCCTTCCAAAAAGACCAGATCCCGTCCCTATAAGACATCCGAGTCCACATCCCTGTGGTACTGAAATAGTTTATCCTCCTGAAAATAACTTGATATCAGAAAATCACAATCACAATGGAGCCTCAGCAATTGCAGTCGATCCTTTAACCATATTTTCCAACATGAACGCAGCAGCATCGCACGAATCACAGCACGACGATTTACCATAATTAACAGGAGAAGCTGAATAATATGCCTCAAGGATCAATAACATCACTCATATTTGAACACAATAAGGGGTGCGAAAATAATATTCACCTCGGTCTTGATCGCCTTGCTTTGGCTGGTTGCTCACCGATTCGGGCAAGTCTGACATCTTTGGCTAGGATTCCGTTGCAGCTAATCACAACAGCGATTGATACAATCATTGCATTAGGTTATGTTCTCGCTTCACTCGTATATTGTAAAGACAACACATTTATAGACTCTGCCGGTATGCACATTTATCCACTGATGAGGATAATTAGCAATCTTTACCGACGAGTCATTGAAATTCTCAATCCGAACGTCAATTGGGAATGTGCCGACAATATAAAACAGGACGAAACAGCAAACATATATTATTCAAAAGGGCGTAACTGTGGAACAGATGGAATTACACATTTACCTGTTATCAAATATATTGTGACCAAAGGCATAATATTATGGGATTCTTCTAATCCTATTGTGAAACATCTGGGAACTCGTCTGCTAGCTACAGTGGCTCTTATTGCGATAATTTTTTGTAGGGCTATCGATTTTGTCATTGGAGCAGTGGCCGCAGCTGTTTCGATTGTTTTGCTTGGGCGTTGTGAGAAACTCAATCATATCGCGTGTAGAGGCTTAGCAATCCTATCAGTCATTACAGACATATTTGAAATGGTAACGCTTATTATTTATCCTGGAGCTTAGCATCTCTTGATCCAGCGATGGCAATACGGGCTCTTTCCGGTCTTCTCATCAGAGTAAATACGCCCTAAAACATCTTTCAAATAACTTTCATCTTTGGAACGCCACAAAGGGCGACTATTTCTTTTCTTACTAATCCATCTCACTAGCATATAAATCCCGAAGCAAATCCCTAATATCACAAGAATTTGAATGAGCGCCTTCATTTCCATACAACCCCTTAATGTTAAACTCGTTAATATTTGTTTGTTTATTCACCTAAAGGACCGTCAAAAAATAACCTATACAACTTCATAGGAGAAATTGCGTCTTAGCTCTCGCAAAATTACTTCAATACAGCCCACAACAGAGTTTATGCACGGCCCGGAGGGCTGTTACAATTTAGCCCAGACTGGGTTGTGAAATGCTTGCCCTTCGGGCCTTAACACAGGTCTCTTCTGCGGTTACCTCTAGAGGATTCTGCCCCAGATGATGGTTGTGGGTAATGGGCAGGGCCTGGGCTAGATAGAGACGCATCTTCGATGCTTAGCATGAGATTGTCTTAAGCATCGAAGATGCGCCTCTATCTAGCCCAGGCTGAGGATGCCCTGAAAGGGCGACCGAAGGCCTGGGTACGTTCCACACATTATTTTGAGCCCTGCAAGGGCGACTCTTCTTTTTGCTTAGTCGGTTCTGATAAAGGAAAAGCAACTGATGCACTGCCTGATACAGCTACAGGCCGAGGCAGCGCAGGAGGAAGGGCTACTCCATATTTAAGGACAAGACCAAAGAACTTTTTCCTAAATGTCTCTACGTCATTTTCACTGGATCGTTTAGTTTCGATTTCTAGCTTGCATTCCCCTTCTTTTACACTATCAATTTCTTGTTTGGATTCCCTTTCCTCTCTTGCTTCAATTTCTTGACATATATTGCAAATTTCCATGGCTAGACGAATCTCTTTAACATAAACAAAACCAGTATGATTACGACGTGCTAACCAAGCTCTGGCAGGTGCAGTGTTTTTCGTTATTGTAAGATAGTCTTTTAGTCTTAGCTTGGATTCTAAAATAAAAGGATCCGTTGCTAATTCGTAGGGTGTTTGGCTTTGGTTCAACAAGCCAATATATTTAAATAAACGACCCAGCAGTTCTACCGGGGCCTCTTCAGTTCCAATTTCAAAAGCTCGGTACGTTGCAAGTACATATTCCTTATCTAAAAATTCACGCCTCGCAGGGCTTTCGACGATTTTTTCGACTAAACTGTAATCGCAAAGAACAACAGCTGCTTTAAAAATAGCCTTTATTTCTCTTTCGTTAAGAGGATGAAAACCTACTAAAGTAGAGATAACAGTACGCACATTTTCACGATAGAACTCTGAGCTGTCCTTACCCGCACCTAGATATTCATCAGCAAATGCATCCAGATATGTGGCAACTTGTTCTCGAGATCTTATAAAGAATTCGCGCATTTCGGCATTATTTAAAGTAAGGAAATAATCTCCCTTTTCTAGCTTCATACAAAATGGGAAAACGATTTCTACTGCTCTTCGAGATAGGGATGGCAGTTTAAGAAGTCTGGTACAGCATAAATAAAGGAATGTTTGAGAACATATTGGAGACTGTATTATATCACAAAGCCATTCTTCTCGGACCTTGGGATGATCTATCAACTTAAGCACGCAATTTTTAATTCTTTGAATATCTTCGGGTTGGCCTATATGTATACCTTCCAAAGATTTAATGTGTCGTTGTATTTCTCGTTCATCCAATTCTGACTTTTGGAGTGCTAAATCAAACAGACGAGACATGTTAGCAGCCTTGTCTAAATTGTGACTTCGCGCCCTAGTACGCGCTAGGTGTGCATCATAGTACTTATCCGGGTCCTCAGGCACGGCAGCAGCTACAGCTTTCCATTCTCTTTGCTGATGCTGTTCCCTTGCTTCAGCCCAATACCGCTTCCTTTCTTCAGCGCGTTCTGCCATATGAGCTTCACAGCGTTTCTCAATTGCCTCCATGCGAGCTTTACTTTCTTTGCGAATTTGTTCAAAGTCTGATTCCCACGTTTGACAGTATCGAGTAAAAGATACTGCTGCTTTTTGTTTCTCTTCTGCGCTTAGAGATTTTTCGGAAGTAATAGGAGAGTAATAATCTGCGATTATTCCAAGAGCGTCAGTAGCTACTGCTGTTTGAACACCCACGTTAGTAGAATCTGATCTCAATAAGATTGATGGAGTCTTATCTTTTAGTGCTTTTATTTCTGACTCAACAGCTATATCAGCTAAATCTCGTCTGTATAGTTTCTGAAAACTCAATAAGGTTGATGGGGTCTTATCTTTTCGTTCCTTTTCTGATATTGCCTTGTCAACCTCATCACACATTTTAAGAATTTCTTCACGGGTGTCTGCTGTTAATTGAGCATAGTTGTCAGCAATCCAATTCATAACGTGTGCAGTATTACCAGTTGCTTCAAGTAATCTTCTTAGCTGCAACAGCTTATCAGGTAAATTTAGCCCAGATTCTGGTATTGATTGCAATAATTGTAATATGGACTCATCCTTATGCCTCAATATGTTTTGAAGTCCTTGGTCAATTGCGATCATAAAATCATTCTCACAGAAGCATCTACGTGCAGGATTTTTGAGAATTTCTTTTATAAAGCTATAATCCAAAATGACTGCAGCTGCTTTAAATATCGCTAGTATTTCTCGTTCCGTAAGTGCTGGATCTTGATTTATTAGCATTTTCAGCAGCATTCGTACAGTTTCAGGTCTAAACCCAGACCCATCACGACCTTCAATCAAATAATTGTCGGCGTAGTTATGAATCAAAGAAACGACTTGCCGTTGATATTTCTTATGAAATTCCTGGACTCTTTGTAATATACTATCCCCTAACGGTAATGTCATACATAAGCGGAAAGTCATTTCTACTATCAGAGCGTTTATAGGAGTCTCTGGAGGTGTTGAGAGGGCTATATCAAGATATTTATTTAATATTCTTTCTTTAATAGTTGTAGGAATTTTCTGAGATTCGGCTAATTGATTTAACAGCTCTGGCGTAACTCTTGGATGGTTTATTAATCGATTCGTCGTCTCTTCTATCACTCCGAGGCTATGCTCTCTCACAAGCCTGTTTTTGGAATACAAAATGATTCGATTAGCTATTCTCGCATCTAAATCGCGATTTGCGAGGGCCTTGTTAACTAAACTGCAAACCAGCATGTTCCTTTGGGAATAATTTCCTTCTCTATAGGGAGCTCCTATTTGATCTAAAAGGCGCCAGATGTCATCGTTACTGACATCCTGACCCAGAATTGTATTTAAAAGCTCTGTCCATTGATCAATATCGAAGTTTACACCTTCTTGATGGGGCAGGACATTTTGAGCAATGGCATTTACGCCTCTTTGATGTTTCATCAATAATTGAATCATTGGATATAAACTAGGATTGTGAAGCCAAACTAGTTCTTGTATTGGAACGCTTAGAATTCTCCTTTCTCGAGTCTCTGTTGTTACCGGCATGTGTTTAAGGATGCGGGCGAGGTTGCGGGTGCATTTTCCAAGAGAACGAGGAGTGTGTCGGGAGGGAGATCGCTGATTTGCAAAACGATCATAAAGACGTAATCTTAAGTCATTAATTAAAGGTTCTACAACCATTTCCTTAAAGGCTCCTTCGAACCCTTCTTTATACAACTCGTAAGCTACTCCAGGGAGTTGTCCTGTGAATATGCCTGCGACACTTTTAAAGATCGTGGCAATAGTTGCAATGATATTTCGTGCATGTCTTCCTTTGCAGCAAAGAGTAGCTCCTAGTTCGATCAACAAATCCAAACTGGCGATAACGATCAAGGCGATTGCTGCAACCCGTTTGATGAGGCCCTTTAGCAATGAGGCTTTTATTGCATCGCACTTTGTAATACGTGGACGTGCATCGAGAGTTGCACAATAATCTTCGATAAGATGAACAAATTGAGCAGCTAAAGAAAAATAGCTCGTTCTTAAAATATTTGAATTACACATGCACTTTTGGATCCATTATTTATTAATGATTTTTTATAATTTTACCCAATTTTAGAATAGAATAAAACGTTATTTTTTGAGCACAAGGAGTTATTCCATTGACTGGTGGGTACTCTCTGGTTTCTGTCGCCGCTTCGCGGCTCGATATGCTGATTGAATCTACCCCACGCTGACGCATGGGGCTACATGCTGCCACCGCATTCGCGGTTTTTGAATTTCGAAATAATTCTGAGCTCTCTGTAAGGGCGACTCATACCGCCTCATCCAGTTGTTGGGACCACTATAGGTGTTGGTGACGGTGTCGACGAAAATGATCTAAAAGAACTCGAAGAAGAGACCCCACTTGCTCCCGATGAGTAAGAAGTTGTAGAAGAAGCCGGTGTTTTCTGCAATTTTTTCAATTGCTCAAATATGTTGCCCAAGACAGAGCCTGCAAACTCTTCTCGTGTATCATCTTGCTTTATCATCACAGTGTAGAAGAATTCTTCTGCCTGTGCAGCATTTACCTTTCCAAGCCATTCTACTAATAGTGCTCGTTCCTCCACTGAATAATTCCAAATTTCCCCTGCTAGGAACTTCATTTGCACAATAAATTTCGCCAAGTCTCCCTTTCTAAGCTCTTCGGTCTTTATGGGAAATTTTCCAGACTTTTGATGGAAAATGCATTCCTGAATATGATATAGGCAAACACTGTCTGTTGTATCTGATAATCCATTTCCGGACCTTATAAGATCTTTGATTTGTTTAGCATCATAACCATCAATTAACGCAAACCTATGTGTACCGTCTTTTTGTCGAATGATCAAAGCGCGATCTATAGGTTTCTGGAACATGCCAAAAAGAGTCCCACGTTCTTCTGTAAGAGCCAAGTCTAAGGTCATTAAAAGATTATCATTGAATAGTTGCGAAATTAATTCCTCCATGAATTCAGACGATCTGGCTGATTGGACAAGGTGTCTTTTTAAAAGTTCTGCTATGGGTACGACAGCAGACGCATATTCCTCACGAGCTTTTTGTGCCTCGGCAAACGAAGATGTTGGCGGATCAATAGTTCTCCAGAGTGAAATATGTTCTGATGCTAAGCCAGCTTCTGAACGAAGCTTATTTCGCGCGTCCTCGAGATGTTGATTAATCGACACAGCATGTGCAACATTTTGGTTAACCTGTTGGCGATTATGTACATCGATGCTTACTTGTTGGCCTTTTTTTGTATCAATTTTTTTTGAAAGTGTTTTTTCAATTAAGGCGTCTTTTATTGTTTTCTGTATTAATTTCAGCATCTCTGTTGTCATTTCGACTACATTAGGCACTTCATGCATAGCGATCTGTCTTCCAAGAAGGTCATTTATTGGATTTAACAAAGCATTCATATATGCTTCTAAGCATTTCTCAGCAGTATCTGATTCGTCTGCTTCTCCATAGTCCTTAGAAAGAGTTTCTTCCACAATAGTAAGAGTTCTGTCATTGAGCTGTTTATAAAATTCAGATGATAGAGCATCAACAGGAATGACATCTAGTATCCGATCAATTTCTCTAAAAACGATGTTTTCCAATTTATGATATACCGTTGTTAAGTTGTCCTTACCTTGTTGACGACACTGTTTTTTGAGTGTGAATAATATAATATCCATCATTTCAATAGGTTCTCTTTCGTGTTTATCCAAAGTAGTCCTGATCAACTCTGCAAGGTCAGTTGAAAGAACGAAAGAGACCTCTTGCCCCCTACCTAGGCCTCGCATGCGAGATACTGCTTGTAAAAGATCTCTTAAACTGGAGTCTTTACAGACTGTTACAAATGCCTTTGCTGTTAGAGCTTGATCAATGTGCGTCCCGGTACATTGAAGCTGTCCATAAATTGTGAAACGTTGTTCTGGAAGGATGTCTGGAGAATGGCCTTCAACGATCCTTGCAGACACACCCTCACGTAATAGAGTTTTTGGTCTATCTTTATCGAAATAAAAAACAGCTTTGAGGTCTCCTCGCAAGTCAAGAATTTCGCGGGCCAGCTTTTCTGAACGAACATCTTTAAATGTCCCTCCCAAGTCTATGATCGCTCGATATTCAAGATTGTTGCTCTTGAACGATTCTCGAAGGATATGGAGAGCCTTATTTTCTAATTTCCTTTTTCTAGACCCTCCTGTAGCATCAACTATCTCTTTACTTTCTTTTTCTTCTTTATCACTTATGATGTCAATTTTGGAGTGTTCGCAAAGAGTATGAATAATTTTTGCATCAATCCCCTTTCTTGGGATAGGGTTGAAAACATCGCTGAAAGTATCTTGGTTTGCCAATGTTCCTGAAAAACCTTGCACTCTGAAAAACATTTCTGGAAGTGTCCAGGCATTGCTGCTGATTCTTTTTCTGGTCGATCTTACTGTCGGCAAGATATACTTGCCTACAAAATGTGTAACGAGTTTTGGATCATTGGAAATATGCTCTGCGAGCATTTTCAGATTATCTTCATTCTGGTAGTCGGTCAGGTGTTTGACGTTCAGTTCCTTCCAATCTCCACACATTTCTCGGAATTCCCTAAACGCTTTCGTATCCTCAAGAGGGAGAAATCTAGGGCAGGCATCTTTTTCTTTATTGGCAAGAATGTTAATTCTTTCTAGCTCTTTGCGTATAAGATCTGTACCGCTAGAATTTTCTGTCCCATCTTTTCTTATCACTTCTGTGAAAATTCCTGTTTCATGGTAGTTGTTAAGGGTATAGACAAACTGTTCAAGAAAATGGGCAAATTGGGAACCTACTTTAGGATTATCCAGTTCATAAGGGCCTGCGATCAAACTGAACTTTCCATTTTTCTCTGGCAATAAACCAAAGTGGTGTTTTCTAATTTTTTCTAATCCCAATGGAATAAATGTATGCACAAGAGCTCTTATAGTCGCAAACTCTTCAAAAAGTGGTGCATTCTCGCTGAATTCTTTACTCGACAGACACTTTTCTAATTCTAAATATTTAGTCAAGGCAAGGGGGTCATATTTACCAATTAATTCAGCAAATTTTGGATCTTTTTTAAGGTGTTCGAGTCCTGCAGCAATCAAGCGTTTTTGCATCGACTCATAGCGTTTCGTGCCTTTTGAGTCGGAAGAAAAAGGAACGGCTCCGGGTACTCTTTTTCTTGAAAGACCTTCGAAATAGAAGAGACTTTGTATTTCATCATCTTCAAGTAAACTATGATATAGAGCTGTAGTCATCTCGACATACGGTTTGCCAACTTGAACTTCATCATCTAAAGCCATATGCTCTTCTTGGCGAGCGGCGAGCTCAGAGTCGATTTCATCGATGATGACATCCCCTTTTGTCTTTAGTACTTTTTTGATTTCTCGAAACCAGTATTCCTTTATCCTCGCTTCAACGTTACCTTTTGAACATTGTAGTCTGTTTTCTCTCGCAGCGAGGGCAAAGCGATGCATTTCATTGTTACTGACGATAAGAAACCCGCGAGTCCTTATGATTTGCTCCAGGTGCCCATGGATTGCTTTAAGCCCCTCTAGGGTTGTTGCTCGTTTCCAGGCCACGCGATGAGCCTGCTGCTTATAAATTTTCGCTGCGCTGGCCTGTAATTGTGGAACGACGACCTTTTTTGATTCTGAGGTAATCATTCCTATCGCCAAGTTTGTCCCATTCGCTTTATTCAAAAGCTGGAGAACCAATAGCACATCAGTCTTTCCTGACCCCATTGGAATCTGTTGGACGTTGTTATTAGATTCCAGCAGGGTACTTAATTCTTTGATCTGCTCTTCACGCAGAAGGATATTGCGTTGATACTCGATCACCAAAAACTTAAAGTAGTGTTTATCTGATTCCGCAGGTGAAATGGAATAATGTCTTTGAGCATTCAATTGATACAATAAGCTTTTATTATACTCGTGTAACAAAGCCGGTGGAATGTGAGCGCTAGGAGAAGTCGGGGCGAGCTTATTAATACATTCCAGCATTCTTACAATGTGTTGATGGTGTGTTTTTCGCACCAAAAAAAGCTCAATTTTAGCTTTTAAAAGGGTGATATCAGCATCTTTAAGAGCTCTGTTATGCTTTCTAAAAGCCTTTACATCGTTGTTAAGAACCATGATCATTAGTTGATCAATTGTGAGTGGGCGCCGCTTTTTACCACGTTTGGCCAAAGCAAGCCTAACATTTAGACTCATGTCTGGCTCGTTTGCAAGCTCTAAAATCTCGTTTTCCAGGCTATCTGCACTATTTTTTACATCTGTCTCTATTGCTACCAATTCCTTCTTGAGCTTCGGAAGTTCGCTAGAATTAATAGTGTGTGCTCTAGAAGTCTTTTGAGAAGTGTAGCTTTCTACATCAGTAATGAGCTTATCTAACCCTCTCCTTTCTACAACGGAACTTGTTTCAAAACTGCGGAGACGTTTTAAAATCTTCTCTTTGACGAGGTCTGTTTTAGTCTCAGCCTCCCCTTTTCCAGCAGATTCTGCAGCCCCAGCGTTGAAAAGTTTGCTCTGTATCGCTTTTAAAGCCTCTTGATGCTCTTGGTCTTTTCTTGCTAGCTCAATTCTCACCTTTTTATGGGATTCTATCTTAGGAGAATCACTTTCTAGTTTAATTTCTTTACTTTTTTCTTCTTTACTATCAGTTATTGGAGCAGAAGCTGAAATAGTTGTTGAAGTAGATCTTTCACTTACAGGAGTTGAATCAGGAAACAATGAAGGCGAAGGAAGAAGCCCTATTGTGGGAATGGTAAAAATAGGCTTTGGGGTGGAACTAGGAGCTTTAATAGGGAAATGGGGCTTTACAGTCTCCACGACTGGGAGAGTCTCAGCAGGTACTAGATCTCTTAATTCTTTAAACAGCTCAATGACATTCTCAGCCCATGGTTCTTCATACACATCCCTTTGAGCATGGGCTGACATGTATTTGCCATTAGATAACTGATGCTTATTTCTCGGATGGTCAGCTGGAAGGAACGTAATGCCTGCATCTGTTTCAAGAAGTACATCATATTCTTTTATAAGAATATCAATTTCTTGATATTCCTTACTAGGCGTCAATATTTGTTCTATTTTTCCAACAGATGGATATGCCTCAGGTCGTTTCAACACATCTTTAAGGACGGCAGCAAAAAAATAATACCAATGACTATCTGACGGAGGTACTAAAAAGAGTAAATTGGACAACTCTTTTTTCTTTACTGCGTCATCTCCTCTTGCAATTGCGTAATAGCTTAAGAAATGAAATCCCAAGTTAGTTTCCTCACCTAAAAGGTAAGGCTTCTTTTGAATAATCTCTAGATCTACAGACCACTTCCAATGAATAGGAGGTATCCCCCAAGGGAGAATACAACGAAGGGGTTTGGGGCCTGAAGCCTTATCACTTTTACTTGGTGCAGGAGAGATACTCGCTACCACTTCTTTTGGTGTATTGATGGATGAATAAAGCGATCTGATGACTATCCATTCTTCTTTAGATAGAGCATATGTGCCTGAGGAAAACTGTGAGCTAAGGCATATTTCAATGTCACGTTGGAAATTATTTTTTAGATAAGGATCAAAATTTTCAGTTTTCTTCCATTTTTCCCGACCATATTTATTTAAATTGTCTTCCAGTAAGGCTAAAGCTTTGAGACGCAAGGCGCAGGCTCGCGGATCTACATCTGCTTTACGAGTTGATAAAATAACCGTGGAGAAGATTGTGAGTTCAACTTCGGAATATCCACGTATTTTGGGAGTAAGGTCTGTGAGGATATTTAGAGCCTTGTCGTAGCTTGAGGGAGTGCGTTGACAAATGTGCAAATGGGCAAGGTAGAGTTTTCCCTCTACAGTAGATGAAACAACCTCTCCGTCTTTATCTAATTGATATTCATACATCTCGTAAGGGGGAGTAACATTAAATGAAAGCAGGCTGGAGTGTGAATCAATACTGGTATGTTCTGTATTTATTCCACACTTTGGAATTAGTATCCTCCGTTCATTCTGCGCATTTCTTAAAACGAGATAACCGGGAACCCTATATAAAGAGGGGATTAACTCTTTAGAAAGTTGCCATCCAGGGAATGATTCAGAAACTAAGGATGCATTCGGAGGTGCGCCCTTGAGCCGGAATTCGAGATTATAACGGGGTAGATTAACACGAACAATGCGACTGTCTCCTGCACCAGTCCAGTATTCCCTCCAAAATTGAGCTGTATTATCAATTTCTCCGAATAAACCTTGGGTCTCTTGGAGCCATTCTTCTGCAGGAGACATGGGACTTTGAACTAAATATAAGTTCCCAAACTCACGATCAATACAAGAAAATGTTCGACTATCAGAAGTATATATAGCTCCAGATCTCTTATCGATAAAAGTTATGATGTTCGTTTCAGGACATTGCCAACCTTCACAGTTGGAGTAAATCCCATTAAGGTCCTTTTTCTTCGCCAATTCTTCACGAAGATTTTTCTTTGAAAACACTTCCTGTGGCAGAACAAATCTTTCAAACCAAACATATGTCTCTGGTCTCATTCGAATATCAGCGGGAATAATGTGAGCAAATTCTTTTATTCCAAATTTTCTACTTACAGAAAAACCCTCTCTTAAACAAACTCTATAGTCCTGATTCTGACCTCTTTCTTTAACAGTAAAGACATACACTTTGCTCATAGAATCATATAGAACGTTGCTAATTGATCCTTCAGAAAATCCTAAAGATATAAAATCTGGATTTCCAGTAACTTCGAGAGGAAGGGATCTTATTTGGCTATATCCATCAGGCCTATTGGCCCCTTCGCGCATGTTTATTACTGTATCTATTCCGGATTCAGTATCAATACGCTTTCCACAAATTAGAGGATACTTATTGAACCACCAACTAGTTATTTTTGGATCCGTTGCCTCGGTGAATATTTTACTTACTGTTGTTGTCCCCTTCCTGGGATCGATGAGAAGTTTATTGATTTGTCTAAGAATCCGATCCCGGAATTTTGTGTATTCTTCAATAAGAACAGGATTCTGATCTATGAGGGAATCATCAAAATGTTTGGATAAGAAAAACATGACCTTTAATGATGCACCGAGGTGTTTTTCTTGTATCTCTTCTCTTCGGCCCCATAGGGCAGCCATTTCTATATAGACAAGGGTTTTGTCTGATGACGATTCAGCGATTGATGGCTCACCTGCTAATTTTAAAAGCCTCTCAAAAGCTAATGGGGTGGCTTCAGCAACATCTTTTTCACTTTTTTCATCCCTCTCTTTGCATTCGTTTTCTTTTTTCTGACTATAACGATCAAAATAATCTCCCATCCGGACGAAAAAAAGTGCAACTTTTAAGTTCTTCTCTTTCTTTGCTACTCCTATCCCGTCTACGACAAATTCTTGTAATGTTTTTAAAAATTCAGGATGTTCACGCAATTGTTGAGGAAGGACTCCAGGTTCAAATACCAAAGTCATGAACAATGCTTGAAAATCAGGATTTAATAACTTTCTAATATTTGTCTTAAAATAGCCTATTGTTTTAACAACCTGTTGATCTTCATCCTCCTCACAACACAAATGCTGTAGAGCTCTCCATTCATATACTGTAAGTTTAGAACCTTCTGGAGGTTTTTCAGCATCGATCATTACTTCATTGTGTCTTTTTAATTTTCTACCTGTTTTTATTTTTACAATGAGTGCACTAACCCCTGGATCCTTAATAACTGGAAGAGACTTTAAAAACCTTTTGTCGCTAGTTTCAGAAGCGATGCTAGCACATGCTTGTGCTGCATAGGCTTGTAGTTTAAGGGCATAAAAAGCTGGTGGAATAAATCGTCCTTCAACATCAGCCAATGCAAATCCAAGAACATCTCTGTCGTTAAGGGCTGCCCCTCTTTCTTTTCTAATTGCTTCTTTTATTTTGGGATTCATAGATAGGTAATTCCAAACTAAAACCTCTTCCCGTAAGCTCAGGATCTCACCAGTGGAAGCGGCTAATTTCGCTATAGCCGCGAAGTCCTCTTCAGAGAGATCAACAATCGGACTGATAGTATCTTTTTCAATGCGAAAACTTTTAGAAAATGAAATTTCTCGTGCGGTAGACCCAAATTCACTAGTATCTCTAATAGTCTCCTCTATTATTGGATCAGGAAAAAGTCCAAAACTACTTTTGTCTTGATTTAAAAACTTAGAGGTATCAATGACATATCTCTCAGCGCCAGGCAATTTTGTTGGTATTTTTCTAACAAGCTTATGTACAACCATAAGCGCTTTTTTCATATACAAAAGATTAATGGAGAGGAATTTTGTACCGTTAGCACATGATTTTTGCGCTTGGAAGAAAAGGGGAGCAAAACTAGCTATAAGTTGCAAACACTTTTCACAGTCATCTTTGGGTATCTTTTCCCAGTAAGGACTATTTGCTGAAGGCATATTTGCATAAAAGTTCTGTAAATATCTAAAAAGAATCGAATCACTTCGCGGCTCGTCATTCGTTTTTATATATTCATACCATTCTTTTAATTTGACTTGAAGCTCCTCAGGTCGGGGCCAAACAGGCGGTATTGCTAGGAGCTTTTTCCAAGGTATTACTTCATCCATTTGATATATTCGATTAAATTCAATTCTCGGTTCATGTAGCAATTTTGAAGGGATTGAGTGGGCTTCAATTGCAGTTGGGCTACGAGAAAATTGGGAAATGCTCTCACACCCTGTGGTAAGGTGCTTCAAAAATAGTTCTCGAGACTCATTACATTGCTTTTCAATCTCTCCTAAAAAGGTTTCAATCTCTTGTCCAAACTCTGGAATAATCTCTTCTTTCCTAATTGCACCATCTGCAGCGAGAGCAAATTTCTGCACCCAACTGCTGAGAAGATTGATAACGGCTAACTTTTCTCTGATTTCCTTACTACTGGAACAGGCACTTAATTCGAATGCCTTATTCCTTTTTAATGTTATTAAGTGTTTTTCTAGTGCCTTCTTCCAAAATACAAACTTGTGTATCCCGTAATTCTGCTGAATAAAAGCTGAAAGAGCATGTACAGGGCTATTTATGGTTTGAGGACTCATCCATAAGGCGGTTTCGCCCTCTGATTTCCTTTTAGCTCCTTTACCTGTTACTTCAATAGGTGAACCTACTTCGACTTTCCTATCACTTTCTCCAAACTTTTCGGAATCTTCTTTAGGAACGATGATTTTCAAAAATTTCTCGTAAAAGAATGAGGGCTCATTGGGTCGACAAAAAGTCATAATATGATGTGCTGCCCATACCGTAGGTTGGAGAAGTGCTGCTCTTGAACATCGAAGTTTTTTAGTCAGAAGTCGTTTTCCCCCTATCATTCCCGTTTCCGGAGTATGATACTCTAATCCAGGGCCAGTATTATAAATTGTTAATTCAAAAGAACCATCGGAAAGAGTTTCTATTTTGAGAAGAATAGTCGATTTATCATGCGGTTTCCATCCTGCTGGAATCAATAGGGAAGTCCCAGGTGTCATTGCCGCAATCTTGGCAACCATCCACTCAGAAAAATGGGCCTGTTGAGATTTAGGTTCGGGTTGGGCGGAGGCTTTTTCACTTTTTTCCGATTCTTCGGAGAATTTTGTACCAAGTTCTCCTACTTTAATGAGTATTTCTTGTACTTGCTCTAATTCGCCAGCAAGTTTGCTGAATTTACCCCCGTCTCTGATCTCCTCTCGGGGTAATGCCTCCAAGAAAAAAGAAACTGCGGAATATCTCTCAGGTTTTGCTAAACGTGCTGTATCAGATACATAATCATGAATGGACCCCGCTCCAAACATTTCTGACAAAACAGCAATTGAAATTGCAGGATTAGCTAATGGGTCTGTATAGGCTGAGGCGGAAGCAGTTTTTTCCTCTTTTTCTTTTGCAGAAGGAGGTAGTGGTGATGGTGTGGGTCGTGGCGAGGGAGTTGATGAACTGGATAAACCTGACGGACTCGGAGAGGGAGCTGGTGGACTGGATGGAGAGGAAGTAGTTCCAGGATTGGCTCGCGGAATTATTGGCAGATCTCTACGTGCAACATGATTTTTGGGTTCATCTCCCTCAACCCCTATTTGCAAGGATTCGCGGACACATTTGCATGCAAATACCCCAAAAAGGGAGAGTCCACCGGCAGCTAGGGCGGAAAATCCAATCAAAGCCACACTTGTCTGACTCAGCGAGATTGCCGCCAGTAGAGCTGGAGTAAACACATGAGCAGCAAGCAGGATAAGGACAAGAGCGCCGATCACAATTAAAGCGACGGCCAAAATCTTGGTATTTCTTACCCATTTGTTAGATTGTCGTACAGGAGTAGAATCATCTGCATTTTTGACGTGTTTACTAGGAAAACAACAACTATTAAAAAAAGAAGAAGCCATAATCTCTCAATTAACCTATGTTTTTAAATAATTGTATCTACTATTATAAACTTAATTTTTATTCGCGTCAATAGTAATTAAACAGAATTAAACAGACCTGGTTACCACTTGCGCGCTTAGACTTTAATATGTTACACTATTTTTAGAAGACCAGTCCTAGAGGCTGGTAACATATACCAAAAAGAGTAAATTTATGGACTTGCCATTCCTATTGACTTTGATAGCAGCATCAGTAACTATTATCGGATTTGTCTATGGTTTCCTCAGAAACTTTCAATACGACATTAAAAAAGATATCAATGCTCACATCGATAGATTAGAAAAAAGAATGGACTCATTTGACAAGAGAATGGACTCATTTGAATCCAAGATGACTTCTCTTGAGGAACGTATGTTCTGGGCTGCTACTGGTAAAAAGCTTGAAGATGCCATTCTTGAAGAAAGAATGAAAAAGCCAAAGACTAATCCATAAAATTAATAAACTTAATGGACATGGGCAGTAGTGGACGGTAATGGACGATGCAGTATTGTCCATTACAGTCCACTACTGTCCATTACGGTCCACTATTGTCCATGTCCATTTACTTTTGTCCATGTCCATTTACTTTTTAGAGGGAATCGATGTTTTTAAACTTGCAAAGACCCTGTTCATGACCGAGCCATCGTAATCTTCTCGAACGCTTGCAGGCTTTATCACAACATCACGGAAAAATTTCTCCACTTCAATCGCATTTACCTTTCCAAGCCATACGCTTAACAATCGCTGCTCTTCTGTTGTGTAATCCCAGATCTCTCCGGCCAAAAATTTCATCTGCACTAATAGCAAGGCTAATTTATCTCCTCCAGGACCCCTTTTAAGGGCTTCTATATCAACTAATGTTCCAGGTCTTTGATGGTAAATTCCTGCATGGACATGATATAGACAAAGAGCTTCCACACTAGATGACGATGATGTTGCATTCCTCATAAGTTCTTTTATTTGTGAACAATCCTTACCATCGAACAGTACAAGTTGATATCCCGTGGCTATCCGAATAATCAAGGCGCGATCTATCGGCTTTTGGAATTCTCCAAAGAGCACTCTCTCTCCAGAAGTTTCTGTACCCAAATCAGTACAAACCAAATTCAAAGTAGTTAAAAGCGATGGGTCAAATAGTTCGGCTAGCATTTTATCCATTTTGTCCATTGAACCTTTGCCCACAGCAGTGCCAGGATTACGCAAATGCCTTTGCAATATACTGGAAATAGGCACACATGTCGTTTTCGCATCACTACCACTTTCTCCACGCATTTTTAGCGCTTCGTCTAAACCAACTATCGGAGGAATGGCTGATGCCAAATCAGTATGTTTGTCAGGCTTTAACCCTGCTGCCGCACGCTTTCTTCTTTCTGCTTCAATCGTTTGTTGAACAGACAACGAGACATTAACTTGTGTAGTAAGACTTACATCATGACTCTGGTGCACAGAGAGGGCAACTTGTAGATCCTTCTTAGTATCGACTATTTGTGGAAGGTTTTTCTCTACTAACCCCTTTCTTATGGTTTCCTCAATCAGTTCACACATTTGCTTGTGAAGTCTCTCTCTATTTGGTTTTAGACGAGGATCCGATATTCCTTTTGAAAATTCTGCAAGCCATTCATCAACTGGTATTAACAATGCTTCCATTTGTTTTGTTAGACTTTCAAGCGCTGGGACTATGATATTTTGTTTGCCATGATGTTCAGTAAGGGCTTGATCAATGATTGTACGAGTATGTTCATTGAGTTTTTGATAGGCCTCGGTTGCTAAGGCTGCCACTGGGATAGCATCCAGAATCCGATTATACTCGCTATAAATGATATGGCGCATTTTATTGTGCACTGTCATCAAATTGTCGGATCCTTGCTGATGACACTGTTTCCTAAGAGTGAATAAGATAATATCTAAGAAATCAGGTTTTTCTCTCTTGTTCAGACTCGTTTGAATCATAAAGTTCAAATCTTCAGTAAGAACAAACGATACCATTTGACCAAGACCGAGTAGCCGCATCCGTGAAATGGCTTGAAAAAAATCTCTTGTGGTTGAATCCTTGCTTAAGGTGACAAAGGCCTTTGCTGTTGCTTGTTGAGGGATATCGGTTCCAGTGCATTGAAGTAGCCCATAAATCGTGAATCTTTTTTCTGGTCTAATATGTGCAGGATGACCTTTTACTACTGCTTTAAAGCCTGTTTTCTCTGCGTTTCGCTCAAGGGTTTTTGGAGTATCTCCATCGAAAAAGAATACAGCATCGAGTTCAGGTCTCAATTTTAATACTTCTTCAGCAAGTCGCAAAGAGGAGACGTCTTTAAAGGTGTTTCCTAAGTCTATAATAGCCCGATACTGCTCAATATCAGTTTTTGGGCCTGCTGTATGCTGTCTAAATGACTCTCGAAGGATATGAAGGGCTTTATTTTCTAGCCGTTTTGAATATTCTGGTGCATCTGCTGCTATTTTTGATTCCCCACTCTCTTTAGTGCTTATGATATCAATAGCATCTTTGGAGTCTTCAGAAAGGATTTTAACGAGTTTTCCTTCAATTCCATCTTTTGGTATCGCTTTGAGACTTTGGCTGAAGGTGTCTTGATTGGCTAATGTCCCGGAAAAGCCTTTTACGGTGCTAAACATGTCGGGCAAGGTCAAAGCATTGCTACTAATCCTTATTTTTGATGACTTGACCTTCGGTAAAATATACTTCCCTACAAAATGGGTGACGAGGTTGGAGTTTTTAGAAATAACCTCTGAAACATGTTTTAGATTATCTTCACTCTGATCAATCAAACATCTGACTGGAGCACCTTTTCCATACAATTCTTCAAATTCTCTATAGGCCTTTGTGTCCTCAAGCCTTTCAATGCGAGGATTGCCAGTTCTTTCTTTTATAGCGCGTTCATAGATAGCTGCAAGAGGTTCTTTAACTAGGTAAACAGTGCGTCCCTTCTGATCAACATAGGAAACTCCTATATCGTGATAGGTATGTAAACTATAAACGAATTGTTCAAGAAAATGGGCAAATTCAGAACCCTTCTGAGGGCTATCATTGTTATAAGGACCTGCTATAAGGCTCATTGACCCATCTTTTTTTGGTAATAATCCAAAATAGTGCCTTCGACTCTTCTCTAGTCCCATCGGAATAAAAGTATGGATCAAAGCTCTAATGGTTGATAAGGCTTCAAAAAAGTCGGGATCTTTACCGAGATCTTCTGCTAACGCGATTGTATTCTTTGCTCTCAGATACTCAAGAAGCTCTTTTCTACGCCCCTTTATTAATGAGGCAAAAATCGGATTATTCTCGAGATGGTTGAGTCCGGCACTTGCCAAGTGCTCTTGCAGATCTGCAACGAGCTTAACATGCTCCGGAGAATAGGGCACAGTCTTTGGATGCCGCTCTTTTGTAAGTCCCTCAATGTAGAAAAGCTTTTGGTTAGCCAACTCATAATATAATGCTGTGGTAATGCCTATATAAGTTCTACCCACTTCGGACTTGCCGATTTCTACTTCCTCTCCTAATGCCTTGTGCACTTCTCGATGACTGCTCAGCTCAGAATCGATCTCATCAATAACGAGGTCCCCTAGATCCTTTAAAATGCTTTTAATTTCTCGGAATAGTTCTTCCTTTTCCATTGCCTCCTTGTCACTCTTAGAGCATTTTAACCGGTTTGCCCTAGCCTCAAGCTCAAAACGATGCATTTCTTTATCGGTCACAAGGATAAACCCGCGGGTTCTGATGACCTCCCTCAAATGAGCACGAATGGCTTTCAGGCCTTCAAATGTCGTTGCCCTTTTCCAGCTCACTCTATGAGCTGTTCGTCTATAAATTTTCCCTGCACTTGATTGCAGGCGCGGAGCCACGAGTTTTCTCAATTCGGGAGAAACCATTCCGATCGATAACCTAGTGCCATCTGCCCTGCTCAGAAGCAGTATGAGTAATAAAACGTCTGTCTTTCCCGCTCCCATTGGAATCTGATGGATATTATTATTCCGTTCTAATAGCCCCTCCAACTCATCGATCTGTGCTTTATGAAGTAGAATATTCCGTTGATATTCAATCACCAAAAATTTGAAGTAATGTTTGTGTTGTTTGTCCATTGGAGATATTGAAAAGTGTCTTTTAGCAGTTAGCTGAGTCAGTAATCTCTGACTATACTCGCGCAATAAGGCTGGTGTCAGATGAGATGTTGTTCCTGCAGGGGAACCTTTGGAAGGATCAAATTCTGTTACGCATTTCCACACTCTTCCGATATGTTGTGCATGCGTTTTTAGTACTAATAAGGTCTCAATTTTAGATTTCAGAAGAATAATATCGTCGGGTTTAAGTGCCCTATTATGCTTTGTAAATGGCTTCATTTTGTCATTAAGCACCATGATGATCAAATCATCAATCGTCAATCGACGGCGCTTTTTTCCCCGCTGAGAAAGTGATACCGAGAGATCGCTTGGGTCGACTTTATCATTTACTGAAGCCAGAATATCATCTTCAAGGTCCAGTACCGCGTCAGAAACAGTTTTAAATTTCTCTTCTAAGTGGGTTTTGATAATAGGAAGTTGCTCAAGATTAACGACATGATCTTTAGAACCGGCTTGAGGCTGTTTTATATAACCCCGCAAATCTTTTTCAAGCTTTTCAACCTCTCTCTTTTCTAAAACAGATTTTGTCGTTGCAGCAAAGTCTGCAAATCGTTTATAGACATCCTCCAAGCCTATAGATTTGACTTCCCCTTCTTTTCCTCCAGATTCTGTTGAAATGGCCGGATGGAAGAGATTTCCTTTAGCCTTACTTAATTCCTTTTGGGTTTCAGAATCGATTTTTTCCAAATCAGCATTCAGCTTTTCTTCTATTTTAGATTTTTCTTCTTTTGAATCTCTCTTCGGTGCTTCTGTCGTAGGAAATGGTATTCCCAAAGGGAATGAATCAGGGAACATGGATGGAGTACTCAGAAATAAGCCTGAAGAGGGTATTGGGACATGTACCGTGGCAGTTCTAGGTTTAGGAGCCAAAGATGCTAGGGAAAGCGAAGGAATTATTGGGCTTGTACTAGAACTTGAGCTACTAGTGCTTGAAGTGGAGGCCTCAGCAGGCAATAGTCCGACACACTTCTCAAAGAACTCTGAGATTTGCTTCGCATGTTCATTTTCAAAGTTATTTATTGTTTCCACAGCTGCTTCATAAGGATCTTCCTCTGTAACAGAGTAGTGTTGTTTTCTTAAAACAGGCAAACTTTCTTGAAGTTTTTTCATTTTTCCTAATTCACCAGAAGCGCCATGGAATATTTTTTCTACTTCTTTAATTGAAGGATAAAGCATGGGTCGATCAAGTGCATCTTTGAGAATTCTAACAAATATATAGTAATCATTTGAGGGAGAAATGTAACAAAGCAGAGATCGCAATACATTTTTTTGTTGTGGATCAGCTTCTTTAGCTATTGCATAATAGCTTAAAAAATCATAGCCCAGACTAATTTCGTTTCCTAAAATCGCCAATTGCATAATCAAAGGGTTTATGGATCGCAAATTATGAAATGCAATTGGTTTTGTAGAAGGAAAATGAATCAGCACATCATTCCCAAGAAATGGTCGACTACGAAGTATTTTAGAATTTTTTTCTTTTGTTTCAACAGCAGCAGCTACCTGTTCATAAGCAGTTATGAATGAGCCTGCCACACTCAGCACGCTCCGTTCTTCTGAAGTTAAAGCATACTTCCGGGCCGAAACAGAGGATGCAGAATACATCTTGATATCACTGTTTAAATGAACTCTGATGTAATTTTTAAAGGCTTCTGTTGCTTCCCAATTTTTAGTGCCATGTTTCAGTAAATTGTCTGCAAGCAAGGCTAATGCCTTAAGACGTAAGGCGCAAGCTTTGGGATCCTTGTCGGCGTGTGCGGTGTGTAAGACAAAGGAAAGGCGAAGGAATTCATTCTTTGAATAGGGTCCCATTTTTCTAATAAGACTGATTTCTTCGAGGATGTTAAACGCCTTTTCATAATGTTCAGGACTGCGTTGGCAAAGATAAAGATGAACTAGATGCAATTTTGCTTCCAAGTCGTCGGAAACAAGTTCTCCAGAACTCAAGCGATACTCATACATCCCATCAGAAAGGCCATCGGGTAAGGAAAGGGAAGAAAATACAAGGGGATCAGAAAAAGAACAAATAGTATGGCCATCTGTTCTTATTAGGTTTTTTGGAACTAAAACTCTTTGTTCTCGCTGTGCATTTTTCAAAACTAGATAACTATGAACTCTAAATAACGATGGAACAAATTCCTCTGCAAGCTCCCAACCAGGACGAGATGTGCAAACTAAAGATCTTCCTTCGACTGTGAAATCAATGTCGTATTTAGGGAGAGAGATGCGAATAAGCTTATTTGTCGCTTTATCTTTCCAAAATTGTGTTTGAGCATCAAGTCCTAAATACCAATTTTCTATAAATGATTCATTTGGCTTTGCAAGAAATAAATTTCCGAATTCTCCAATTTTGTCAGCACAAGTGATACTGCCACCGTCAAAAATATATATCGCACCTGTACTTCTATGTTCAAAAATGATTATTGTTGTTCCCGGACATTGCCAACCATCGCAATTCGAAACGATGTGCTGAATTTCTGGAGTTAACTTAGAATAGTTCATAAGGTCTATGTTCCAACCAGATTTTGGAGGAATATAGTTTCTAAACCAATATCTATCCCAATTTGGTGCTTTCTCACGGAAAAAATCACGCAATTTTCCCTTAAAGCAGAATCTTCTACCAAATCCATAGCGAGTATAACAATATTCTTCCTCTATCCCTTTCTCTTTAACAATAAATGTGTATATAGAATTTGAAATATCAAATTTCACATTGCTAATTGGTTTACGAACACCTTCTTTTATGAATAAGTGTGCAAACCTTTCACTGAGCAAACTTCCACCTTCCATAAGATCGGTGGGAAGAGATTGTAAGTAGTAATATCCTTGTGGCCTGAATGAACCCTCCTCAAGATCAATAAGGACATCAAACTCACCAACACTTAGACTAGTAGTTTCTGGCCGCCCTCCTATTATATTAGGAAAAAAGTAAAATTCCCATTTTGTAAATTCCCCATTACATGCTTCGGTGAGTATTTTACTTAGGGATTCTATTCCGTTTGGGGAATTTAAAATATTTTGAAATGTTCGAACAAAGAGGAAAGAAAATTTGTTATAATTTTCTAAGAGCATAGGATTTCGCTCATCATCAGAAGGCTCGAAATTTTCGCGTGAGAAACTCAACATCCTTAATAATTTAGGCAAATGCTTCTCTGGAATATGTTTTCTTCTGCCATATGCGGCTAGTAATTCAACATAAACAAGGTTTGCGTTAAGGATGCGGCCTTCATCAGACTTGCTGAGTTCACCTACTTGAAGCTTACATAGAATAGCTGGATCCGGAGCTAATTCGAATAGCTTTTGTATAACATCCGTAGTTCCCTCTAAATCCATTTTTTCTATTTTTTCTTCACTTTCCGCGCGCGCTCTATTCTTAATATCGCAGCCATAACTTTCGAAATAGTCTTCCATGCGTAAGAAGAATAACTGAACCTTTAAATTCCCATCTTTTCTAGCTGTATCAGCGCCGGTTGCAGCGAATGATTTTAATTTTTCTAGAAATCTTGGATAGTCCCGCAACTGATTGCTCAAGAGATCTTTTTCAAACATGAGGGTAGTAAAAAATACCTGTAAGTCAGGATGAAAAAGCTTCCTAATTATAGTGTTAAAATGTCCTATCGTTTTAACAACTTGCTGATCTTTATCCTCTTCGCAACACAAGTGTTGCAATGCCCTCCATTCATCCGCTGTTAGACAAGAGCCCTCCGGAGGCCTTTCCAAACTAAGCATCACGTCATTGTGAGTTTTAATAGCCCCTTGGTGATTCATTTCAATCAGTTTCGCAATTCCAGGATCCTTCACTAATGGAAGAGTCATCATATATCTCTCATATTCTGTCCCAGGAGGCTTTCCTCGACTATTGTTATGAGTATAAAGCGAAACTCCCGAAGAGATACCAAGGCACAAATTCTCCACAATGTCACACGGAGCTAATGTAGATGAAATCACGTTGGGACGGACCTTAGAAACGACTTCTGTGCACTTTAGTTGTAACTTTAGACTGCAATATGCTTGTGGTAGGCACGTTCCAGATAAATCAACTAAGGCCATAATGAGTAATTCATAATCCGTGTTCTTTGTTGAAGCTTTCAACTTGATAAAGGAATCAGAATTCTTTAAAAATCTCCAAACACGCACTTCTTCAAGATCAGTTGACTTTTCAAGCCCATCAGCTAATCCGTCAATTTCCTTAAATCTTTCTTCAGTAATGGGTATCATAGTAGGACTAATTGCAGAAGATTCGTAGCTAAAAATAATCGGATGAAAATGAAATAAATCCTTCTTTTTAGCAGTCCCGCAATTAGCTATACTATCAATGATCCCTTGAGCGCTCGGATCAATAAAACATCCCACTCCTCCATTTGTCAGAGGCCTGAATGATGAAGTATCAATTGCATAGTCGCCTGCTCCCAAAGTTTTTTCTTTTGGCAATTTTTCAATGAGCCTATGAATAACCAGGAGGGCTTTCTGCATGTACAATTGATTCATTGGAACAAACAACATATTGTTTGGGCAGGCAACTTGACATGACAAAAATACAGGAGCAAATTGAGCAATTTTTATCAAACACTCTTCACGTCGGTCTGCAGGAATATTATCCCAGTATGGATCAGTGGATGAGGGCATATTTTCATAAATACCCTGCATATATCGGTATAGCATCCTGTCATTTCGCGGAGCATCATCGATCCTTTTTTTCATTAGGCAGGTAAGCCATTCACTTAAAACCAAGTGTAGCTCAGTGGCAGGGGGCCAATCATTACGCATAGATAGAGTTTCTAACCAAGGCAACAGTCGAGACCACATTCGAGTCTTACTACTTTCCTCCTGAGCTTCTAAATATTCTATATGCATGGAATGGGGTAGATGGGAATTCCGACTGAAAGACTCTACAACTCCCATAAACATTTGGGGATAATGCTTTATAAATAATTCACGTGCTTGGAGGCACTTATATCCTACGATGTTCGAGAAATCATCAATCACCTTTCCTCTGTCCGGTTTGATTTCGCCATTCCTTATTGCTGCAGCAGCTTCAAGGGCAAGTTTTTCAACCCAACCCGTTACCTGATTTATAGCGATAAGTTTTACCCTGACCTCTCTCTCAGAAGGAGTACTACTTAATTTGAATACTGCATTTTTGTCCAGTGTATCTAAATGTTTTAATAAGGCACGCAACAAGAAATAAAATCTATCCGTACCACTTTTATGCTGAATAAAAGCTAAAAATACTTGCGCACTACAATTTGTCAATTGAGGTATAGCTGATGAGGCTGTGTCTGAAGCTATAGCTGTGGCTGCAACTTCTTTTCGTTCACCAGTACTTTTTTCTGAGTCATCTGTAGAACAGATAGTTTTTAGAAATATCTCATAAAAGTGAGCTGAACTAAACGATTTGTCGCTAAAATTCAATATGTGATAAGTCGCCCAAAACGAATGTGTGAGAAGTGCCCCTTTTGAACAACAAAGTTTCTTAGTAAGTGGATGTTTTCCACCAGGAACCCTGTTAGCAGCTGGAGTATGATATTCTGCTCCTGGACCTGTATTGTAAATTGTTATTTCAAATGCATCTTCAGCTATAGCCTCAATATTGAGAAGTATGGTTGTGTTACTATTTCGATCCCATCCTGCTGCAATTAATAAGGAATCCCCGCAAGTCATTCCTCCAATCTTTTTAATCATCCCATCTGCAAAAGCTGGCGTAGATGAAGTTCGAGCTGTTCTAGCATTGTCTAATACTTGCTGCAATTGGCCAAAGAGTCGGCTTGGACCCATTTCCTTTGATTCAGTTTCTGTCAATAGCTTCAGAAAATATGAAGCCGTCTCCTCAACTGAAACTCCGGTAACAGGATCGCCTGTTAGTGTATCGCTAGGGGATCCACTACCGAACAATTCAGATAAGATAGGAATTGGAATTTCTGGATTGTTTAACGGAAAGAATGGATCTGGGACATTTGCTTGGCCCTTTTTTTCTTCCTCTTGAGCAGGCAGTGTGGGCAGAGATAGACGTTGTGATGGGGAAGGTTGTGGTGGTAATGGAGTAAATGGACTTGGTGGACTGAGTGGAACTGATGGACTTGGTAAGTTTGGTGGTATGTTGGGTGGAACTGTTGGATTAGATGGCGGCGTCTTTCTCGAAGTCTTCCGAACACATTTACAAGCGAATATAGTTAAAAGAGTGATTCCTCCTGTGGCTATCGCGAAAGATCCCATTAGGGCGACAGTTGTTGTGCTCAGAGAAACTGCAGCCAGGATAGCGGGAGTTAGCACTGGAGCAGCCAGTAAAATCAGGGCGAGTGTTCCGATAATGATTAAAGCTACTGCAACAATTATCGCAGTCTTTCTACACTTATTAGAGTTTGCAATAGCAGGCGTTGAATTTGGATCAGACGCTTTACTACTGGGAAAACAACATCTAGTCAATGAACTCATAATAACAACTATTTCAAAAGTTTTTTTGTATAATTCTAAATTATAATTTTTTAAAAATCAATAGTTATTATACTAACGCAAGTTGCTAGTCATGCAGTGCTTTTAAATGGGGCCAAGAAAGGACATAAGGGACAAAGAACATTTGTTGTCCCTTAAAGTCCTTTACGTCCCTTATGTCCTTTAGGTCCCTTGTCCCTTATGTCCTTTCTTGATCCCATTTTAATCCATCGGTGACTAGCAACTTGCTTTAAATATGCTCAGAAATTACTTATTATAAATTACTTATTACTTGTTGCATAAAATTCAATATAACATTATATTCGATTAAGAAAAATCATTAACAATGGAATATTATATGGCAGCGGTTTTACTAGGAACAGGTGGAGCAGGAGGCGGCTCGCCGCAAATAGACCCCTCGAATCGATTTAAAAGGAGAGAATCAACTCCTGAAGAAGCAAGGCTATGTCTCTTTGCACAATACTATTGGAATAGCGGAAAAGGTAAAAGCACGCCTGAAGATTTGACAGCGTTCCGGGAACTTTTTAGAGGCGAGGGCGATATAAATTGCAACAAGGTAAGGAAATTACAGAGGCCAGCGGATATAGAGATAGTACTGACAACTCCAGACGAATCAATATGTATAAGCGCTCGCAGAGATCCTACTCTTTTTAAAGTTATTGTTGATAGGCCCGGCAGCAAAAGGAAAATTTGCCGTCGCAGTTACTTTGATGCAATAACTAATAGAGCAACCATTGAACACTGGGCTTTTAAATTAACAGGCGAAGAACGCGAGACGTGTGTTGAGGAATATAAAGCAAGTCGTAGAGAGGCAAAAATAGACGCTGTAGAGAGCGGAATAAATTTAGCATTAATGATTATTGAGTGCCGGGATACGAAACAACCCCTTACAGAAGAAGATCTAGAGGAATTTCTAGCCCTTTTTCCCCCAATCCGGGACAAAAAATATTCAACGGAGGGATTCAGCAAGCTGCCTGTGGAGTATTTTTCCACAATAGCTCTAGAAAGAACTGTAAGATATCCAAAGGATGCTTATTGGATTTTCCTATTAGATCCATCAATAGAGGACTCTGATCACTATTATTCAAGTATGATTAAAAGAACAATTACACTTTCACTGTATGATCCCCATCTACATCGCTTTCTAGAAAAGCAAAGAAAAGCCCGACGAGACTACGGTAAACTTTTTGCCCCCCTTGCAATAGCAACGCCTGATCAACTTAAAGGGGCTCAAAGAGTTCTTAATAGGCAGATCGCGACTTCACCAGATGGATCAGTAACCCTCGCGCAGTTGGGCATTCATGATGAAGATTTTGCAGGGGCCTCTACTTCCACTACGCGATATACAGAAGCCTATATCGCTCCGAGTTCTGGAAAAGAGTATTACCCTGTGGTTTTAAAACCGTTAGAAACTCCGCCGACGGCCGTGGATTCAACATGGCTTGAGAATCCTACCTTACATGTGAGCGCCAGGAAAATTAATGAATGGATCAAGTATGGATGTTTGTCGGCAGAAGCCAGAGACAAAAAACGCAAAGAGGAGGACATTGGCAAAGTAACAGAGGAAGCTGAACGAGATCGAATATCTAAAGAAATTGAAGGAGAACGGAAAGCAAAAGCAGTTGAAAGTGCTGAACGAGAACGGAAAGCAAAGGAGAAAGCTGAAAGAGAACGAGCAAAAGAAGTTGAAAGAGAACGAACCAGAGAGGCTGACCGACAACGGATAGCTAAAGAAAATGCTGAAAGGGAGGCTATCTGTTTAAGTTCATCCGGTAGCTCTTTAGTCAAAGCTAATGTCCCTGGGGAATCTAGTACTTCAATAACACTGGCAGCGCGAAGTCTTACAATTGACAAACAAATTCAAGCGATTCAAGAAGCATGGAATCAACAAATCGACAGATCTCCAGAGAAAGCAGTAACTCTAGCAGAGCTGAATCTTGAAGAACCGAGCCCTTTTGCGGCTTTGTATACAAAAGTGTGGATTGGGCCTGCTGAAGGATCCAAGTACCCGATTTATTTTAAGCCTAGAGGGATACCAGATGGCGATGCATCATGGTTAAGGGTAGCTGATGTAGAAGTCAGTGCTGAAACAATTGAAGAGTTA
>JABDBC010000021.1:27965-34654 GCA_013288825.1 Chlamydiota bacterium | reverse complement strand
AAATGGACATTATGGACGGAATGGACTTTATAGACAATATGGACAAGAAGAAAATGATGCTGCCCAGGTATTAATTACTTACTTTTGAACTGCACGTTTTTAGGTTTAAAGTTATCAACTCTGAAATTTCAACATCTGATAAGTTGGTCATAGCCTTGACCTCTTCTGCAGAAGCATTTCTACTGAGCATATTCCGAGCTACCTTTAGCATGGCAGTTTTTTCACCTTCAGCGATACCCTCAGTCTTACCTATTGTTATGCCTTCAGCTATACCCTCAGTCTTACCTATTGTTATGCCTTCAGCTATACCCTCAGTCTTACCTATTGTTATGCCTTCAGCTATACCCTCAGCCTTACTTGTAGCAAGCCGAGACTCAAGGATCACTCTTTCATCAAGAGCTCGCTTCATCTCCTGGTGGTAAGTGTTTAACTCTTCTTCAGTCCAATAAAACTGATCTAGCGCTTGATAAGCCTGTTTAAAGATGAGATCATTGGCAATGAGTTTTTCAAATACTTCAGGTGTTGTGTGTGAAGCATGTTTGAAAAAATAGGCCCACTTATCAACGAGAGTTTCTAATTGATCGATCGTTTTAGTGAATTTCGGAAGCTCCAAGAAAGAAAAATAGAAATCTTTGAGGTCTCGAGTAAACGTTTCAGAGTCCAAAGTCACATGTGTTGAGCAATACCCAGGTTTTTCAGGAAACATTACAAAATCGGTAATTGCTAAAAAGATGATTTCTTTAAGTTCGTGATATGCTTCACCCTTGTTCATTTGGCTTGCATAAGCTCTTGCAGCGTAAAATTGTGCTCTTTTTTCAAATCCATTAGAATGAGCCACTTGCATTTCAACAATATATTGACAGCCTTGTTCGTCCCTACACAAGACATCAACAATGCTTTGTTTTTTATATGCAACGTCTGGGTCTTGTGTCGTTTTCAAGAAATGAACTTCGGCAATCTTCTTGTCCTTTTCCAAACCTAACATGTCGTTTAGAAAATGAATGAGGATATTTTTATGTTTTTCCGTTCCAAAAATCTTCTTAAAAGCAAAATCGTTCTTGGGATCTAAAAACTTTTCTACAGCCATAATGGCTCCTTAGCTATATGCGGGAATGATCCCACAAATACTCTTCAACAATTAACAATGTATCTGTCACATAAATCTTTAAACAACATTTTATATCTTTGTGCTATGAATAACAAGTGTAATTCTTACTCCACCTGGAGATGATTAATAAGATCGGAAAAAAATTGCGGAGACCAAATCTCAAGGCGTTGAGGATCGGAAATAAAGGATCTCATGCTTGTATTTTACCAGAATCTCCAATTTTTGGAGAAATATGATTAAACAATTGAAAATTCATCCAGATTCTCCAATATTTTTGGAGTTTTATGCACATTTTTTTTCTTAAGCATGTCCTAGCCGGTAATTTTTATTACCAGTTTTTCCCTAAACTGGTAATTTTCGTTACCACTTTGACCACAAACCGGTAATTTTCCTTACCACTTTAAGCAAAAACTGGTAAGATTCGTTACCAGATAGGCAATAATTCGCGTCCCTTCTAATTAGAAAAAGAGGGTGTGTCAAATTACTTGTCCTGGTTTCAAGATGCATATTTTCTGTTTACCGTTCGCATCTTCGATGGATCTCTCTCTCGCTCCAATTCAAATCCAAAGAAAATCTATTGTATCGATCATGCGATGGTAACTTCTGTAGCATCTGGTATTTTGGTCAATGCAGGACATCTGCTTGAAAATTTGGTATTCACCTCCTTGCGTCGATCTACCTCAAACATTTACTATTACAAGACAAAGTCAGGTCGAGAAGTGGATTTCATCGTACAATTACACGATCGATCAAGATTATTAGTACAAGTATGCGAGTCACTTCAAGATCCCCAGACAAAAAAAAGAGAAATAGGAGCACTCAGCGAGGCAATGGTTGAAATGAACTTAAGTCTTGGCACAATCATTACGCGAAATGAGGAGGAGCAAATTGCAACTGAAGGTGGAAAAATCCGGGTAATTCCTGTCTGGAAGTTCTTGCTGGAAAATTAAATTGTTCATCCTACTCGCGCCTCCAGCACACTCTATGGACTGTAATGGACCGTCCATTATAGTCCATTGAACAAACAAAATAATGAGCTTGATTCTTTAGCGGCACCATTGCTAAGTTAAATTTTAACTATTCACGTCCTTGATTTGTGCCTGCCCTCCGGGACGGAATGATTGGTTGGCGCTGACCCAGGCTTCGCTTACCCCTCCGGGGAGCTTCAGCCTGGGCTATTACATGAACAGGCCCTCCGGGCTGTTTGCAACTTCTTTCGCTTGCTGAAACATATCGATGTATGCAGCACAGCAAATGACAGATGTTCCAAACAGCCCGGAGGGCCTGTTCATGTAATAGCCCAGGCTAAAGCTCCCCGGAGGGGTGAGCGAAGCCTGGGTTACGCCACCCCCAACACATACCGTCCCGGAGGGCCGGCACAAGAGTGGGTCGTGAAAGCATTGGAGATGGGATGAAGACAGTACTAGACACAATAGGCAACACGCCTTTGGTGGTGTTGACGCGGCTAAATAAAAATCCGAAAGTGACAATACTCGCAAAGCTCGAGTTTCTGAACCCCAGTGGAAGTATCAAAGATCGGATCGTCCTGCACATCATCAACGATGCAGAAAAAAAAGGATTGCTTAAACCTGGCGGTACAATCGTTGAAGGGACCTCTGGCAACACCGGTGCTGCAGCAGCCATGTTAGGAGCCATTCGAGGCTATCGAGTCGTTCTAACCATGCCAGACAAGGTAAGCAAAGAAAAGCAAGATGCCTTAAAAGCCTTTGGGGCCGAAATTGTAGTGACACCCACGTCAGCAGGCCCCGATTCTGAAGAGCATTATGTAAATACTGCAAAAAGATTGACGAAAGAGATTCCAAACAGCTTCCGCATTAATCAATATGATAACAAGCTGAATCCGGAGGCGCATTATTTGACAACCGGACCAGAAATTTGGAAACAGACAAATGGGAAAGTGGATTATTTTATTGCCAGCGGAAGCACCGGCGGAACAGTGAGTGGCACAGGACGCTACTTAAAAGAAAAGAATCCAAAGATTAAAGTGATTATGCCAGATCCCGTCGGTTCTATTTACTGTTCTTATTTTAAGACAGGAAAGATTCCCGAAGGTGGCAATTGCAATTACCAGTTGGAGGGGATCGGAGAGGACCATATTCCCAAGGCTATCGATTTTTCAGTCATTGACGACGTGATTCCCGTGACCGATAAAGAAGGCTTTCAGATGGCTCGTCGATTAGCACAGGAAGAAGGAATTCTTGCAGGAGGCTCGAGTGGAGTGAACGTTTGGGCAGCAATAAATTTGGCAAATAGCTTGCAGGAACCCGCAGTCATCGTGACAATTTTACCTGATGGGGGTATAAAATATTTAAGTAAGATGTACAATGACGATTGGATGAAAAAAAATCAGTATCTTTAAGGCTTGAGGTATGTAATGGAGTTTTCGACAAAATTAATTCATGAAGGGCAAGAGCCAGACGCTGCTACAGGGGCGATTATGCCTCCCATCTATATGACATCTACATTCGCAAAAGAGAATCCCGATGTTTCAAAAGGGTACGACTATACCCGAGCAAATAATCCCAATTTTGTCGTGTTGGAAAAAGTGCTTGCCGCCATAGAATTTGCCAAATATGCCACCGTGTTCTCATCAGGATTAGGAGCCCTTACAGCTTTAATCTGTGGAAACTTAAAATCAGGCGATCACATTATTAGCATAGATGGAATCTATGGCGGGACTTATCGCTTATTGACTCAAGTATTCAACAGATTTGGAGTACTCTTTACCTCAATCAATTTGCAAAATGGAGTTGCAAATCTTGAAACCCTATTTAAGCAACGTCCTCAGTGGCTTTTATTTGAAACCCCTACCAACCCATTACTAGAAGTATTCGACATTAAGGCACTAACCGCATTGTCAAAAAAATACGGTGTTTTGACAGTGATCGACAATACCTTTGCAACGCCAGTGAATCAAAATCCACTATTGCTTGGAGCTGATGTGGTTTGGCATAGCACCACGAAGTACATTGCAGGCCACTCTGACGTCATTGGCGGCGTGATGATGACAAATGATGAAACCATAAAGAAGCAACTGGATTTTAACCGAAAATCGATTGGAGTAAATCCAAGCCCCTTTGATGCTTGGCTCATCACTCGCGGAGTGAAAACCCTTTCAGTACGTATGAGAAAGCATGAAGAAAATGCCATGGCCATTGCGACACATTTGCAGAAGCATCCTAAAGTCAAAAAAGTGTATTATCCCGGATTGAAAGAGCATCCACAACATGATATCGTAAAAAAACAGATGAATGGCGCTGGCGGGATGGTTTCGGCCGAGTTCAACCTATCAGTAGAAGAAACCAAAAGACTCATTTCTTCCTTTAAATTGTTTGCCCTTGCCGAGAGTCTGGGCGGCGTCGAATCGCTGGTGAACTATCCTGCAATCATGACACATGCATCGATTCCGCGCGAAGAGCGTATGAGGATAGGCCTTTCAGATGGACTAGTACGCTTTTCTGTGGGAATAGAAGATGCGCAAGATTTGATCAAAGATTTAGATTCAGCCCTCAGCAATTCGCATTAAACAAGATGGGCAAGCAGGCATAAGCACCAGACTAAAGAAGGAAAACTCTCAATAGAAAAGTAACAGTAGCTTTAATGACTTATAATTCCCTCTGCGTCTCCGCGCCTCCCCGTCTCTGCGTTAATCATTATAACGAATTTAACGCAGAGACGGGGAGGCGCAGAGACGCAGAGGGAATTATAAGTCATTAAAGCTACTGTTACTTTTCTACTGAGAGATTTCCTTCCTAAGCCTAGTGAATGAATTTTGTTAGTGAGTCTTACAGGTAAACGAACAAAAAGGACTTTACATATGTCGTATATACGAACTCTTAAAGCAATGGAAATCCTTGATTCACGAGGAATGCCAACAGTAGAAGTCACAATTTCAACCGATCGAGATATCATTGCAAAAGCTTCCGTCCCTTCAGGGGCATCAACAGGGCAAAATGAAGCTCTAGAGCTGCGCGATGGCGATGCCTCCCGGTATTTTGGGAAGGGTGTGCAGCAGGCAGTTTCACATGTCAATGGACCCATTGCACAACTCCTTTTGGGGGAGCACATCTTTGACCAAATGCATTTAGATAATTTGATGCTTTCATATGATGCCACTGAAAATAAAAGCCGATTGGGGGCCAATGCCATTTTAGGGGTTTCATTAGCAATTGCTCGGGCAGCAGCCATCACAGCAAAAATGCCCTTATATCGTTATTTGGGAGGTTGTCATGCTTACATTTTGCCATGTCCCATGATGAATATTATCAACGGCGGCGCCCACGCCGACAACTCGTTGGATTTCCAAGAGTTCATGATCAGACCCATAGGAGCTCCAAGCTTTAAAGAAGCAATGCGTTGGGGAGCAGAAATCTTTCAAACTTTGAAAAAGATATTAAAGTCGCAAGGACATGTCACAGCTGTAGGAGACGAAGGAGGATTTGCGCCAAACTTAGAGTCAAATGAAGCGGCAATTGAGTTAGTCTTAAGTGCCATTGAGAAGGCTGGATACCATCCTGGACATGATGTGACCATTGCATTAGACTGTGCAGCGACAGAATTTTATGATCATGGGACACATAAGTATATCGATAAGAAAAACAAGCAGAAGAAAAAGCCCTTCGAGGAACGAACATCAAAAGAGCAAATCGGATATTTGCAAGAGCTTGTTGAGAAGTACCCCATTGATTCAATTGAAGATGGGTTGGCAGAAAATGATTGGGAAGGATGGCAGGAGCTAACGCGAGTGTTAGGCCAAAGGATTCAAATTGTTGGAGATGATATCTTTGTAACGAATCCCAAATTCCTAAAAAAGGGGATTCAGACCGGTGCTGCAAATGCGATATTGATTAAGTTGAATCAGATTGGAACAGTCTCAGAGACGTTGGAGGCTATCCGTTTAGCGCAAGTGAATGGTTACCGTACGGTGATTTCGCATCGGTCAGGAGAAACTGAGGACACGGCCATTGCAGACTTAGCTGTAGCGACCAATGCAGGCCAAATCAAGACAGGATCGTTATCGAGAACAGATCGGATTGCTAAGTACAATCGGTTGTTAAATATTGAAGAGGGGCTTGGGGAAACGGCTCGTTACGATCAAGTGAAGCCTCTTGCAAAAAGCACACACGCATACGCATCAGGCTAATGAAGGCGACCTCTCAGCAAAAAATTCAACGCAAAGGCGCGAAGAAAAAGAAGAAGTTATTCTTTTTCATTAAAGAGGTATATATGAACGCAAAAAACAGAAAGCCCAATCACCCAGGTGGGATATTGGTTTTGCTTCGTGCTGACGCTCCCATAATCGCCAGCAATTCACCTTGAGCAACTTTTAGATCGACCCCTTGCAGCGCATGGACAATGCTGTGACCCATCTGATAGCGTTTCATCAAGCCTTTGAGCTCGATAATTATTTGTCGCGAGGCATTGTTAAGCACACGTGCTCTCCCTCATCTAATCCTGATTTGATCTCAGCCCACTCATCACTCTGCATGCCAATATCCACTTCCCGCTTTGTATAACCGTTGAGATCAGATAAATAGCAGAAGGTTTTCTTTTGTTCATA